>DAIMFE010000089.1:0-13113 GCA_036724805.1 Bacteroides sp. | reverse complement strand
TAAGCGGTATAAGCAAAAAGCGCAGATATTGTATGGTTAACAATTCTGCGCTTTCAATTTTATTATGACCTACTTACGGGTTTATTTCTTCTTTGGAGCCGCTTTTTTCCTCTTGGCGGTAGTTCCCTTTTCTTCCTGTAGTTTGATAATATCCAGGCAGGTTTGATAATTCAAATCCTTGGGTTCTACATTCTTCGGAATCTTATAATTACTTCCTTTGTAAGCAATATAAGGGCCATATCTTCCATTAAGGATCTGCAAATCAGGCTCTTCGGTAAATGTTTTGATTATTTTCTCTGCATCTGCTTTGCGCTTAGCTTCAATAAGTTCAACTGCCTGAGCGTAGGTTACTTCCAGCGGATCCAAATCTTTAGGTAAAGAGATATATTTGGAGTTATGATTAATATACGGGCCAAACTTACCCACACCAATAGTGACTCCTTTTCCTTCGTATTCATCCAGTTTGCGTGGCAGCTTGAATAACTCTAAAGCTTCTTCCAGTGTAACGGTTTCTAAAGACAAGCCTTTACGCAATTGCGCAAACCGTGGTTTCTCTTCATCTTCGCTGGTTCCTATCTGAACAACCGAACCAAATCTTCCGATCTTCGCCGATACCGGTTTTCCGCTCTTCGGATCTGTGCCCAGAATACGTTCACCGGCTTTATGTTCACTTTTAGTAGCCAATGTTGCTTCTACCGAAGGATGAAATTTAGTATAGAAATCTTCCATAATATCTGTCCATTCCTTATCGCCTTCTGCAACATCATCGAATTCTTTTTCTACCGAAGCGGTGAAGTTATAATCAAGAATCCTTGGGAAATATTCTGTAAGGAAATCATTTACTACAATACCTATATCAGTAGGGAAAAGTTTCGATTTCTCTGCTCCGGTAATTTCAGAACGGGTAACATCTTCAATCTTACTGTTCATTAATGTCAACACATTATAAGAACGTTCTATTCCTTCTTTATCAGTTTTTTCAACATATTCGCGTTGCTGAATGGTTGATATGGTAGGTGCATAAGTAGAAGGGCGTCCGATGCCTAGTTCTTCTAACTTGCGAACCAAACTTGCTTCGGTATATCTTGCCGGACGTTGATTAAAGCGTTCCATCGCTACAATATCCTGTGCATCCAATGTCTGTCCTTTTTTCAGTGGGGGAAGTAAATGGCCTTCATCTTCCTGATTCTCCGCATCGTCATCAAGAGATTCTCTGTATACACGCAAGAAGCCATCGAACTTAATAACTTCGCCGGTAGCAATAAAGTTGTCATTTACATTACTAACGGAGATAGTTGCTGTTGTTTTTTCCAGTTCCGCATCTGTCATCTGCGAAGCAATGGTGCGTTTCCAGATAAGGTCGTACAGTTTCTTTTCCTGTGCAGTTCCATCCACCGAATGATCCATCATAGAAGTAGGGCGAATGGCCTCATGCGCTTCCTGTGCTCCTTTTGTTTTAGTTGCATACTGACGGGTTTTGATGTATTTGTCACCCATCAGGCTTGCGATAGCATCTTTACTTCCGGCAATAGCGAACTCCGACAGGTTTACCGAGTCGGTACGCATATAGGTGATCTTTCCGGATTCGTAAAGTTTCTGAGCAATCATCATGGTTTGCGCCACGGTGAATCCCAATTTGCGGGCGGCTTCTTGTTGAAGAGTAGAGGTGGTGAACGGTGCTGCCGGACTTTTTTTCGTTGGGCGGGTAACAATGTCTTCAATCTTGAAAGATCCTGCTTTGCATGATTCAAGGAATTGCTGTGCCTCTTTTTTAGTTTTCAGTCTACGGGTAAGCTCTGCTTTCATTTCTACTGTCTTGCCATCTGTATCGGGCACCATAAATGTGGCGGTTACCCGGTAGGATGCTTCACTTTGGAAGGCTTGTATTTCTCTTTCCCTCTCAACTATCAACCTAACAGCAACTGATTGTACGCGGCCGGCAGATAAAGCAGGTTTTACTTTTTTCCAGAGCACCGGAGAAAGCTCGAAACCTACAATACGGTCGAGTACACGACGTGCTTGTTGAGCATTGACGAGGTTAATATCAATATCACGTGGGTTTACAATGGCTTTTAAAATAGCAGGTTTTGTGATTTCATGAAATACAATACGTTTCGTCTTCTCGGGTTTTAGTCCCAAAACTTCATATAAATGCCAGGATATGGCTTCCCCCTCGCGGTCCTCATCGGAGGCCAACCAAACCATATCGGCGTCTTTCGCTTCTGCCTTAAGCTCGGCAACAACTTTTTTCTTCTCAGCAGGAATTTCGTACTTTGGTTTAAAATGATCTTCAATATCAATACTGAAGTCTTTCTTTTTCAGGTCACGGATATGTCCGTAACTGGAAAGTACTTTATACTCCTTCCCTAGAAACTTCTCAATAGTTTTTGCTTTCGCAGGCGACTCTACAATTACAAGGTTTTTCTGCATATTGTTTGTTGTACCTTAAAAATTCGCTCGCAAAAGTATGAAAAAACATTTTCCCTTGTTATATAATAAGGTGATAATCTGTTCTTTTTTATAAAAAAAAGAGTTTTTAACAGGAAATACTACTAAAACGAAGCCTTAATGTATTAAAATCTAAAGCTCATTCCGCCAATGAAACTAATCCCCTGATCCATGTAGTTTAAGAAATAAGAATGTTTATTGTTTAAGAGGTTAGTAGCTCGCGCATAGATAGATATATTCTCGAACAACTCATAATTAGCACTTGCATTTAAGTTACTTACGGCATCCGGTCTTTTATTATTACCAACTTTTGTTCGTTGAATATATTGATAACCGAGGTTAATTCCTAATTGCTTTATTGGTTTAAGATTTAACTCACCACCGAAAGTTAATTCCGGTTTTAGCATGTAAGCGAGTTCATTATCAGCATCCCAATTTTGGTATTTAAGATTTAATTCAATACCAAATAATTCTTTGTAGTCGTAATTCACGTCACCACCAACAAAGGAGTTGCCGGTATTAGTTGTATTGTAAATAATTGGGGCTATTGCAGGATCGGTTAGATCAACTTCGCAAAATATATCATCTTTAATATTTTGATATCCCCCATAGAGGTTAAACCATAAACCAATAAGCGGGCTGGCCTTAAATCCTGCCAATGCATTTACCCGCTCATAACTATCTTTTAATTGAGGAGTAAAAAGTTCTGCATGCGGATTGTGCATTTCCAGCGTGCGGAAATCGTTCATCATTCTTCCACCTGTGGCTTTTGCATAGAGAATATAACTATCGGCAAATATATAATCAACCGCAACATCGGGTGAGAACCGAAGTTTATTACCAAATCCGAAAGCCAAATCCGCATTAGCTCCCAAACGGAGTTTCAAATTGTCGGCTGTAAATTTATAATATGGATTAAGTAATATGGATGTGTAGTTATCATAATCATTATAACTAATGAAACGATTATTCATGGCTAATCCAAGGCTAATGATTTGTTCATCCGAGATAACCCCGGTTACATTGGCTTTAGAACGAATAAGAGTTTCTTTAATTGCACCGGTATGAATATAGTTGTATTGACGCGAATAAAGCATCAGATTGGTCTCCGCGCTGAACTGCACCGGAAATTCATCGCTTGTAGATGTCACCCCCAAATGTCCCATGCCGGAGGTAAATCTCTTTTGGCGAGAAGGCGACATAGGGTTGTTGTTGAAATTGCTCAGTCCGATATTACCGCCAATATTCAAATCTATTGTATTAAACTGATGAGTGTAATCAACCTGCGCTCGTGTACGGTAATAGTGATTCTTCCATTTCTGGTCGCTATCGAACATTCTCAGTTTTCCTTTTCTACCGTCCATGCCAAAGAAAATATTGATTTTATCATTTTCTGTTGGTGTAAAAAGATAGTTTGCCCGCGCATCCAGATTGCCATACATACCATATCCCATACGAACAAATCCTCTGGCAGCATCCGGTTGCACCTCTTTTGCGGCGAATATGCCTACTGTTTCAATAGGGAATCTTGTTGCGGGAGATAGCTTACTGTCATATACCACATCACGAGGTGGAACGGTTATCTCCTGTACTTTGGGTACTGCATTTATCTTCTGTGCATCTACAATAATAGGATTGTAATCTTGTTCAACTATAACAGTACGGTTAAGAAGAGTATCGGCAGGATTAGTTTGTGCATGTACTAAATTTGTGCCTGCTAGCACAATACTGCCAATTAGTATGTTACGTTGTATCTTGTTTATAGGAAATTTCATAATCATTTCAGTTTTTCTAATCTGGTTTCAATCATACTCTTAATACCGTCATCACCCCGATAGTTTTGTTGCAGACTAAGCAGATACTGACGTGCATCTAATTGACGTCCCATCGCTACATAGGTATCAGAAAGAAGAATAAATCCTCTTGCCAGCCAGTAAGAATGCGGAGTACTTTGCTGAATGAAATTGAGCAATTCTTTTTCGGCCCCATTATAATCCTTCTGATTATATAACTGTTCGGCAACTAAGTATTTAGCCTCGGCGCCAAACAAATTACGGGTATCTTTTGCCAGCACCCTAAGATCTGCCATGGCAGGTTGAATAGCATTTTGTCTTAAATATGCTTTTGCCCTGTAATAAGTTGCCTCGGTAACAATTTCAGGAGATAATTTCGATTCTCCAAGTACATCAGTTGCAGCACGAATAATCTCCGTATCATCTCTAAGGAAGAATGCGCTGCGAAGAATTCCCGTTTCTGCTACTATGCGATGGTCGGTAGAGGGTGCTTTTTCTTTCAACATCTTATAAGTAATCAATGCATCTCGGTAATTCTGTTGGTTAAACTGAACTTCTGCCCGCATAGTGAGTGCTTTTACAGAGAAAGGGTTATCGGGATATTCAAGAAGTTTCGATGAATATTGAAGAACCAAATCCGGGTTCTTCTGATCTTTTGCGATTACCGTTAAATAGTAATAAGCATTCAATGTAAAAGCACCTTGCGGATAACTTTGGAGGTATCTGGTGAAACTTTCTTTAGCTTGATTTACTTGTCCACGTGTATATGTCTTTTCGGCTGCAACGTAAGTAAGCGAATCCTGTTCATTTACATCGAACTGTAAATTTCCCGGAAGGGTTCCTGCCAGTGCGGCAAATTCATCAATACGATTAAGATCAATATATATGGATTTCAAATCGTAGAAGGCCAGGCGAGCCTCTTCGCTACCGGGGTATTTTTGTATTACTGATTTGTATGCATTGATCGCTTCATTATACTGCTCATTCTGATAATGTAGTAAACCTATTTCGGCTGCAGCTTTACGGCTTATCGGGCTTTCGGGGTATCTGCTTACTAATTCGCGGAAAGAAGCAACGGCTTGCGAGTTGTTGTTCATCAATACGTATGAACGTCCTTTTTCGTACAAAGCATTTACGGCATATGGAGAGGAAGGGTATTTTCCGGTTAGTCTGTTAAGTAACGTAATCTTTCCCACATAATCTTTCTGCAATCCTGCAACCAACGCAAGTTGGTAGAAAGAGTAATCGCCTGTTGAAGTATCCAACCCCTCGGCTTGCGAGTAGTAATTCTTAGCTTCGCTATAATTACGAATTTGAAGATAACTATCACCAATACGGTTATAGGCATCGGCAAGAATTGTCTTATCTTGTCCTTTGTAGGTACGAATAAACTCCTGCAAATAATTATGAGTAAGACTATAGTTTTTATTGTGGAAAGCGATGTGTCCCAAATTATACTGTGCCAGCGCATACATTTCGGTATTACCTTGACGGTTCAATCGGAGGTATTCGGTAAAATCGCGAGCGGCTTCCGCCAATTTGTTCAGCCGATAATATGCTTCGCCGCGCCAGTAATGAGCATCGGCATTAGTTTGCTGATTATATTTACCGATAGCAATAGATCGGGTAAAATAATCAACCGATTTCTGGAAGCCGGCATTGGCAAAAGTTTCAGTTCCTAACTGAAAGAGTATCTTCTGTTTGGCCTCCATTATCTGGTTGTTAGGCCGTGATATCCTTTCTATGGAAGTTAAGGCAGGCTCATAGCTACGGGTAGTAAGGTAAACATCTACCAAGTAATTACTTATTTGCGGTACATATGCCGAGTTGGGGAACTCATTTAAGAAACGTTCGAAAGTTGTGACTGATTCTCCAAAAGCAGAGAAAGAAGTTTCATGAATAGCCAAAGCATAATTGTATAATGCTTGTTCTTTAATATTTATATCATCGCTAGAAGCGGCAGCCTGTTCGAACGCCATTCTTGCCTTATTTTTATCTGCAAGTTGAAGATAAGAAAGTCCGAGGTGTAAATTGGCATTTTGTGTAAGTTCATCGTTCTCTTTGGTCACTTCACCCAACGCAGCGGCAGCTTTACTGAACACCCTGGTTTCGTAGTATGAAAGCCCCATCATATATAAAGCACTACGTTGAGGATTTTTTGTTCCGCTTACATATCTTTCAAATTCACTTGCTGCCGTAGAGTAATTTTTGTCATGATAGTATATTTCACCTAAAATACGATGCATCTCTGCTGTTTTTTCACTTTCTACTGTTCTTGCGGAAAGATAATTTTGAGCAATCGCCTTTGCTTTATCATATTTCCCTTGTTCTAAATAGATATCAGCAATGTAGTAAGGTACGAGGGTTTTATATTTCGCATTATTCTCTAACCGAAGGAAGCCTGATAGTGCTTCATCATACTTTTTCTGGGTATAGCGTATGTAAGAGATGTAATACACACAGTCTGTTTGGTATTTGCTACTTACCTGCCGAAGTGTCTCAAACCACACAGTGGCCTCTTCCAAATCATCAGTAGAGAGATAAGAGATGGCCATGCGGTAAGTCATGTCATCACGTTCTTCATTGCTTAACATTCCCAGATCGGCCGAATGAAATAGCTCAATTGCGCGCCGGTAGCGTTCTCGGAAGAAATAATCCGAAGCCATTAATGCTTTAACACGATTACCATAGGGTGTATCCGGATGCTTGGCAAGATAATTCTTTAATATATCCAGCCTATTGAAATCTTTCAGTTCATAAGCCGCGCATGCCAGCATATAATCAGCTTCGTATAATTGGTTGGATTGAGGTTCCTGTTTAATGTATTCTTGAACAAGCGGTACCGCTGCTGTATAGTTTTGTTGACGGAACAATTCTCGTGCTTCATCAAAAAGTTTTTGCGGTGAGGTAAAGTCTCCTGCAACCTGTGCTAATAATGTAAGAGGCATCATACAGGCAGAGAGACAGAAAAGTCGAAGGATTTTAGTTCCCATAGATGTACAGTTTTTGCAAAAGTAAAGGTTTTAACTGATTTAGCGATAAAGAAACAATAGTTTTAGAGGTTTTAACTAACAAGAACGCCAGATATAGTGCATTTGTTTACTAAAACCTATCAATACAGTCAAAGCGATTATTTGTATATTTAATTTTCGGGCATAATAATCCAGAGGATTATATAAATAATACCGCCTGCGAATATTGTAAATATGGTGAGTAAAACATAAATTAGCCTTGTAATTGTATAATCTAATCCGAAGTATTCAGCCAATCCTCCACAAACTCCTGCGATAATTCTATTGTTTGATTTAGTTAGTCTTTTACTTGTCATTCTTCGTTTTTATTGATGATGTTGGCAAATATATAGATATTTTCAGGCGTTCTACATTATTATAATATTAAAAGACCTTAAAGGATGTGTTAGGAACAGTAATTTATTTGTTCCTTTGCACCAAATTAGGGTAAAAAGTGTGCATATCTGCCATTGATGTTCAGCTTTGTGTTAATTAAGGTAATGAATGAATACAAAATAAAAAATTGTCCGCTTTGTGATAATGCAAGTCTGGAAAAGGAACTCACCTGTACAGACAGTTTCGTATCCGGCGAACAGTTCGATATATTCCGATGCAAGGAATGCGGGTTTATGTTTACTCAGGATTTTCCTCAGGGGAACGACATTAACCGATATTATAATTCAATAGAATATATTTCACATTCCGATACTGATAAAGGATTGGTTAACAATCTTTATCATCGCGTACGTCGGCACATGCTAAAGAGAAAAACGCAATTGGTTCTTACAACATCGCTTCGAACATCCGGCAAGTTGCTCGATATTGGTACAGGTACCGGTTACTTTCCCGCTGCAATGAAAAAAGCAGGATGGGAGGTTAAAGCAATCGAAAAGAACGAACAAACCCGTGCCTATGCAAAAAAGAAGTTCGGGTTGGAAGTGTACGATGAAAGCGCATTGGAAACTTTCGAAGCTAATTCTTTCGATGTCATTACCCTTTGGCATGTACTTGAACATTTAGAAAACCTGGATACGGTTTGGAATAAACTCCATGAAATACTAACCGAAACAGGGATTCTTGTTATTGCTGTACCCAATAGCGCTTCCTATGACGCTGAATATTACGGTGATCAGTGGGCAGCTTATGACGTACCCCGTCATTTGTGGCATTTTACACCGGCAACTATTCAGAAGTGGGGAGCAAAACATGAATTTGTGCTAGCAGCACGTTATCCTATGCCTTTTGATGCTTTTTACATTTCAATGTTAAGTGAAAAGAACAAGGGCAACAAATATGCGTTTATTAAAGGAATGTCTGTAGGTGCCTGGTTTCGGTTGAAAACACTGGCAAAGGAAGACAAAAGTAGTTCGATGATTTATATTTTCAGAAAGAAACGTAATGGCAAACAAAAAGAAAAATAGTGCTCCATCATATTTTGACTTACAATTCTTAACCTCTACCATTAGCACAATGCTTGTGTTGTTGCTCTTGGGGTTAGTAGTTTTCTTTGTACTGGCTGCAGGCAATCTTTCGGTGTATGTGCGAGAGAATATGACTTTCTCACTTCTTATAAGTGATGAGATGAAAGAGGCAGACATTCTTATTATGCAATCCAAATTTAACAGAGAGCCTTTTGTTAAAGAATCCGTTTATATATCTAAAGAGCAGGCTCTGAAAGAATATACCGAATCAATGGGTACGGATCCGAAAGAGTTTCTGGGTTATAACCCCTTCAAGGCTTCTATAGAAATAAAGCTAAACTCTAATTACATAAATTCGGATAGCATTGCAAATATTGAAAGAGTAGTTAAAAGAAATGCTAACATCGAAGAGGTGTCTTATCGTAAAGAGCTTATTGATACGGTAAACGAAAATATGCGTAACATTAGTATAGCATTGTTGGTTTTCGCTGTTGTTCTTACGCTCATTTCGTTTGTGCTAATAAATAATACCATCAAGCTAACCATATACTCCAAACGTTTCTTAATCCATACCATGAAGCTCGTAGGAGCCAGTTGGGGATTTATTCGGAAGCCTTTTATTTGGAAGAATATCTGGGGGGGCGTTTTAGCTGCTTTATTAGCTAATGCTATTTTGATAAGCGCAGCTTACTGGCTAATATCATACGAACAGGATTTACTTAAAGTAATCTCATTGGATATTATGCTACTGGTTGTGATTGCAGTTTTTGTTTCAGGGATAATCATCACCTTCTTGTGTGCTTATTTCTCAATAAACAGATACCTACGCATGAAAACAAAAACATTATATTATATATGAGTTTATAGTTTTTAAGTTTATAGTTCCAATTCTGTGTTTTCATAAAACTATAAACTCAAAACTACAAACTTACAAACTATAAACTTAATATGGATAAACAAAAATTTGCATTCGACAGGACAAACTTTATTTTGTTAGCTATTGGAATGGCAGTTGTCATTCTGGGTTTTATCTTAATGACCGGGCCGGCTTCTACCGAGGCAGCCTTCGAACCGGACATCTTTAGTGTAAGAAGAATTAAAGTAGCACCTGCTGTTTGCTTTCTGGGTTTCGTATCCATGATATACGCAATTATGCGTAAACCAAAAGCTAAGGAATAAGAAATGGAGTGGTTTGAAGCACTTATTCTGGGACTTATTCAGGGATTAACCGAATATCTCCCAGTGAGTAGTAGTGGGCATCTGGCAATAGCATCGGCTTTATTTGGCTTAGATGATGGTAAAGGGATTCTCACTTTCACCATTGCGGTACACGCCGCTACCGTATTGAGTACTATTGTTATTCTCTGGAGTGAAATAGCCTGGTTGTTTAAAGGACTGTTTAAGTTTGAGTGGAATGATGAAACCAAATATGTAGCCAATATTGTAATCTCTATGATACCTATAGGTATTGTTGGAGTATTCTTTAAAGATGAAGTTGAAACTATTTTTGGCGAAGGATTAATGATTGTTGGGATCATGCTTTTTGTTACAGCTGCTTTACTGGCATTCTCTTATTATGCCAAACCGCGTCAGAAAGAAAAGATATCTATGAAGGATGCTTTTATTATAGGTCTTTCACAAGCTTGTGCTATATTTCCGGGTCTTTCCCGTTCGGGTACAACCATAGCAACAGGTTTGTTGCTGGGTAATAAGAAAGAAAACATGGCACAATTCTCCTTTCTAATGGTTTTGGTTCCTATTCTTGGCGAAACATTCCTTGATGTTTTTAAAGGAGACTTTACCGCGGCACAATCAGGTATACCAACTTTACCACTGGTTGTTGGCTTTATTGCTGCTTTTGTTTCAGGTTGTTTTGCCTGTAAATGGATGATAAATATTGTAAAGAAAGGAAAGTTAATATATTTTGCAATTTACTGTGCCATAGCAGGAGCGGTAACGCTTGTTTATTCTTTAATCGGATGATATATATTAATTAGTTATAATTAAACGAATTATGAATACTAACCATAGATTAACAGATTTCACAGATAATCAATCCGGATTATAAAATTTGCGTAATCTGCTGATCTGTGGTTAAACATAACACGTTGGGATATTAAAACAAAATAATGGATTTTAAAGCAGGGGAGATCCTTTATCTGGATAAACCTTATCATTGGACTTCTTTCAACTTAGTAAACCGGGTACGGTATCAGTTGAGTAAAAAGTTAAAAGTAAAAAAGTTAAAGGTTGGCCATGCCGGTACTCTTGATCCTCTGGCAACAGGAGTAATGATTATATGTACCGGAAAGGCAACTAAAAGGATAGAAGAATTTCAATATCATACTAAAGAGTATATAGCCACCTTGCAATTGGGAGCAACCACTCCTTCGTTCGATTTGGAAAAAGAGATAGATGCCACATATCCTACAGAGCACATAACCGGTGAATTAGTTAACGAAACCCTAAAAAAGTTTATTGGCGAAATACAACAGGTTCCACCCGCCTTCTCTGCTTGCAAAGTAGATGGTAAACGGGCTTACGAGTTGGCAAGAAAAGGTGAAGAGGTTGAACTTAAACCAAAGCTATTGGTTATAGATGAAATAGAATTACTGGAATGCAATCTACCCGAAATTAAAATAAGGGTTGTTTGTAGTAAAGGAACATACATAAGGGCATTGGCACGAGACATTGGCGAGTCATTGAACAGCGGCGCTCACTTAACCGGATTAATAAGAACCCGCATAGGAGAAATTAAACAGAAAGACTGCATGAGTTTTGAGCAATTCTCCGAGTGGTTACAAGAACAGGATATAGAAGAAAATAACAATTTAAAAGAATAGGTATATGAAACTGTCACAATTCAGATTTAAGCTCCCGGAGGAAAAGATTGCATTGCATCCAACAAAGTACAGGGACGAGTCACGCTTAATGGTTGTAAACAGGAAATCCGGTGAAATAGAACATAAAGTATTTAAAGATATACTTGACTATTTCGATGATCAGGATGTGTTTGTTTTCAACGACACTAAAGTTTTTCCGGCTCGCTTATACGGAAACAAAGAAAAAACAGGTGCCCGTATTGAAGTATTCCTCTTGCGCGAATTGAATGAAGAACTCCGTTTATGGGATGTTCTGGTTGATCCTGCTCGTAAAATAAGAATCGGTAATAAATTATATTTCGGTGATGACGACTCAATGGTTGCCGAAGTAATTGATAATACAACATCACGCGGACGCACTTTGCGCTTCTTGTATGATGGCCCTCACGATGAATTTAAGAACGCATTATACGCATTGGGAGAAACGCCGCTACCACGTACTATTGTTAATCGTCCGGTAGAGCCGGAAGATGCAGAACGATTCCAGTCTATCTTTGCCCGGAACGAAGGCGCAGTTACTGCTCCAACTGCAAACCTGCATTTCAGCCGCGAACTGTTGAAACGCCTTGAAATTAAGGGAATAAACTTTGCATATATTACTCTTCATGCTGGTTTGGGTAACTTCCGCGATATAGATGTAGAAGATTTAACTAAGCATAAAATGGATTCGGAACAAATGGTAGTAACCAACGAAACTGTATCTATTATTAATAATGCAAAGGATCTGCATAAAAATGTTTGCGCCATTGGTACAACAGTTATGAGAGCCATTGAAAGTACCGTAAGTACCGATGGTCACCTGAAATCCTTTGAAGGTTGGACAAATAAGTTCATCTTCCCCCCATACGACTTCACCGTTGCTAACAGCATGGTATCTAATTTCCATATGCCACTCTCAACTTTGTTGATGATTACAGCTGCCTTTGGCGGATACGATCTTATTATGAATGCATATGATGTTGCCCTGAAAGAAGATTATCGTTTCGGAACTTATGGCGATGCAATGCTGATTCTTGATAAATAACTATGGCGAAGGTATATCTTGGTTTGGGAACCAATTTGGGTGACAAAGAAGATAATCTTCATAATGCCGTTAATGAGATAGAGAAGCGGATAGGAAATGTACTTTCCTTATCCGCTTTTTATGATACTGAACCATGGGGATTCAATTCTGATAACACATTTCTCAATGCTGTATTGATTGCCGAAACAAATTTGCTCCCTCTTGATGTGTTAACCCAAACACAGAATATAGAAAAAGATTTGGGGCGAATTGCCAAAAGCGTGAATCGTTCTTATGCCGATCGCATAATCGATATAGACATCCTTCTTTACAATGATCTCATCTTAAATACAAAACAATTAACAATACCTCATCCCCTGATGACTGAACGATTATTCGTTATGGAGCCTTTGGTGGAGGTTGCCCCGGACTTATTACATCCGGTTTTGGGGAAGACAATGAAAGAGTTGTTGCTGAAACTTGTATAATTAATCTTTTAGCGTAACTACTCAGGTATATTATTCTAAAACTTAAAAATGTATCTAAATAGGCTTC
>DAIMFE010000088.1:5203-13390 GCA_036724805.1 Bacteroides sp. | reverse complement strand
TAAGATGCCGCAGGATATCCTCCTTTGGAGGAGGTGCCCGAAGGGCGGAGGAGGATCAATTAGTATTTACATTAATTTTCTCGGATCTGTTATCACTCCCGTTACCGCTGCTGCCGCAGCCATCAGCGGACTGGCAAGCAATGTGCGCGCACCCGGTCCCTGACGCCCTTCGAAGTTACGGTTGGATGTTGATACAGCATATTTTCCTGCCGGCACTTTATCATCGTTCATGGCCAAACAGGCAGAACATCCCGGCTGGCGAAGCGCAAAGCCGGCTTCTTCGAAAATCTTATCCAATCCTTCCTCTTTTATCTGATCGTTAACCATCCACGAACCGGGAACGAGCCATGCGATAACATTATCAGCTTTCTTCTTTCCTTTTACTATAGATGCAAATGCTCTGAAATCTTCAATGCGCCCATTGGTGCAAGAACCAATGAAAACATAATCTATTTTCTTACCTAAAACAGGTTCGCCGGCTTCTAAACCCATATATTCCAATGATTTGGCATAAGAGATTTGACCAGCTTGGGGAATACTCTCTATGGCAGGAATGTTTTCTGTAATACCCATACCCATGCCTGGGTTAGTTCCGTAAGTAATCATTGGTTCTATATTGGCTGCATCGAAAGTTATTTCTTTATCGAATACCGCATCATCTCCGCTTTTAAGGGTTTTCCAATAAGCAAGTGCTTTGTTCCACTCTTCACCTTTAGGAGCGTATTCGCAGCCTTTTATATATTCGAAAGTTACCTCATCGGGAGCAACCATACCGCCGCGGGCACCCATTTCAATACTCAAATTAGATAATGTGAGGCGGCCTTCCATTGATAAACTCCGTACGGCTTCTCCGGCATATTCTACGAAATAGCCGGTTGCCCCCCCGGTAGTCATTTCGGAGATGATATACAATGCAAGATCTTTGGCTGTAACCCCTTTACCCGGTTTGCCGTTAACAGTGATACGCATTGTTTTGGGTTTAGATTGAAGAATGCATTGCGATGCCAGCACCATTTCTACTTCGCTGGTACCGATACCAAAAGCAACTGCCCCCATAGCACCGTGTGTAGAAGTGTGAGAATCGCCACAAACAATGGTCATCCCGGGAAGCGTTAATCCCCTTTCGGGGCCTACTACATGAATGATTCCGTTTCTGGGATTCATCATTCCGTAATGCGTTAATCCGAAATCGGTTGCGTTTTTCTCCAAAGTATCTACCTGTGTTTTGGATACCGGATCTTCAATGGGTTTGTCTTGATCGTGAGTGGGTGTATTATGATCGGGCATGCAAATAATCTTTTCCGGGCGCAAAGGCTTCAAACCCCTTGCGCGCAATCCGGCAAAAGCTTGCGGGCTGGTTACTTCATGACAGTATAGCCTGTCGATATATAATTGGGTAGGGCCATCCTTTACTGTAGTTACAATATGCGAATCCCAGATTTTATCAAATAACGTATTCATTTAATAATTTCTTAATTATTTATATCATTATCAATTCTCACAGTTACTTTCTCTAAACTTGTTGATACAATCAATGTAGGCCTCTACAGATGCTGCAATAATATCGGTGTTCGCGCCAAATCCGTAATATACCTGATTGTTATATTCAACCTGCATATGAACTTTACCAACATCATCACTACCTTTACTAATAGCCTGTATGGTAAATTCTTTGAGGGTCATGTGCCGGTTGATTATCTTTTTAAGGGCTTTAATGGCGGCATCAACAGGGCCGTTACCACTGGCAGCGGCTTCAAATTTTTCTCCGGCTATGCTCAATCCTAAGCTGGCAACAGGACGAACGCCCATACCACTGGTTACCTGCAAATATTCCATTTTAATACGATTGTTCTTGCTACGATCGGCACCGGCCAATACCAGTATGTCGTCATCGTGTATATCTTTTTTCTTATCGGCAAGTTTAAGAAACTCTTCGTAAATTTTATCCAGTTTTCCCTGCGAAGGTTCAACGCCAAGCGTTGAAAGACGGTGTTTCAATGCCGCGCGACCGCTACGGGCAGTAAGTACAATCGAGCTATCATCGATGCCCACATCATGCGGATCTATTATTTCATACGTTTGGATGTTCTTCAAAACTCCATCCTGATGTATTCCTGACGAATGAGCGAACGCGTTGCGACCTACAATAGCTTTATTGGGTTGTACAGGCATATTCATCAAGCTAGAAACCAAACGACTAATTGGGTATATTTTTTGAGTATTGATGTTGGTATCAATACTAATGTTTTTATGACTTTTCAGGATCATGGCAACCTCTTCCAAGGCAGTATTTCCGGCGCGCTCGCCAATACCATTGATTGTTACCTCTACCTGGCGGGCTCCATTCAGTACCCCGCTAATGGTGTTGGCGGTGGCCATTCCTAAGTCGTTATGGCAATGTGTGGAAATGATTGCTTTTTCAATTCCGGTAACATGCTCCATCAGGTATTTTATTTTTGCTCCATACTCATCGGGTAGGCAATATCCTGTGGTATCGGGAATATTCACCACAGTAGCTCCTGCTTTGATAACGGCTTCCACTACGCGTGCCAGGTATTCGTTATCGGTGCGTCCGGCATCTTCAGCGTAAAACTCAACGTCTTCTACAAATTTTCTTGCATATTTAACCGCCGCTACTGCTCTTTCTATAATTTCCTCGCGATTGGAATTAAATTTAAATTTAATGTGCGAATCGGATGTTCCTATTCCTGTATGTATTCTTTTTCTCTTTGCAAATTGCAATGCTTCGGCGGCTACCCGAATATCTTTCTCAACGGCACGTGTAAGGGCACAAATGGTTGGCCAGGTAACTGCCTTAGAAATTTCAATAACCGAATTAAAATCGCCCGGACTTGATATAGGGAATCCGGCTTCAATAACATCTACGCCAAGTGTTTCGAGGGCCTTTGCTACCTGAATCTTTTCTACTGTATTCAATTGGCAGCCCGGCACCTGTTCGCCATCTCTTAATGTGGTGTCGAAAATAAATAATTTCTCGCTCATCTTTATTTAATTTAAAATTTAAAAAAAAGCCTTTCACACATAGAAGTGAGAAAGGCTTTTCGTATAATTTTGCTATACATTTCTATACACGATACTCACTTCCGCTTCGCTTTCCTAGAAGTAGAATAATAATACCGCTAATAATATGTATATATGATAAATTCATATTTGCACTATTTTTTGTTTTTAACGTTGCAAAGGTAGATATATTTTCATATCAGCCAAAGAAAACGTTAGTTTTTTATTGAAATTAATTGCATTTCATAAGTTAAGAAGAGCTTTAAGTTATAAGTTAGAGCGATATCATGTTCTCTTTTTACAATTCTCTTATCCAAATATTCCTGAAACTAATCGGGGCACTCGGATCGCCATGATCTTGCAAGCTGATGGGTCCTTCGCCATGTGGTTTAACATTGGGAAAGCCAATATATTCGGTAGTTCCAAGAATAGTTGTATGATTTTGCAATACTACTCCATTTTGAATAACGGTAACAGTTGGCGGGGTACGATAGGTACCGTCTTTCTTAAAGGTGGGTGCAGTATAAATAATATCGTATATATTCCATTCTCCGGGTTTATTCATGGCATTTACCAACGGTGGAGTTTGTTTATAGATGCTTCCGGTTTGTCCGTTTACATATGTTTCGTTTTGGTAGCAATCCAAAATCTGGATTTCATAAATACCTTGCAAGAACACTCCGCTATTACCACGTCCCTGACTTTTTCCTTCTATCCCTTCGGGAATTTTCCATTCGAGATGTAATTGAAAGTCATTAAATTTTTGTTTAGTACGGATATCTCCCGTTCCTTTTTTAACGGTGAAAACTCCATCACTTACCGTCCACCCTGCTGCTTGCCCTTTTGAGTTTTCCCATTTCGAGAGGTCTTTGCCATCAAAAAGAACAATAGCATCCGATGGTGCTTTGATAGGTTCTACCGCGGCTTTACCCGGCGTAACAATGGGTGGCTGTGGGATCCAATACTCACTCATTCCGGGTTTCATAGGCGCGCGAGCAGGATACTCTTTTTGGGCTAAAGCCGGAAGTGTTATTACTATACCGGCCATTAACAGCAAAGGCTTTTTGCTAATCATACAAATCGATTTCATTTCTTTTTTTGTTTAGTTATTATATTTGGTATATCCTACAAATGTAGGGAAACTTTCTCGGATAAGTAATGAAAAAAGGGATGTCCCTTCCGGAACATCCCTCAACATCACCTATTGAAAACCACCTATCACACTCTTTGCTTATTACCTCTTTTATTTTTCCAATCTTTTCTATCTTTTCCGTCCTTACGATTTTCTTTCATTTTCTTTTGACGTTCAGCCTGATTAGCCTGAAATTTCTGATATTGTTCTGTAGTAAATATCTCTTTTAAACCAGCCTGATAGGTTTCATGAGTTTTTCTTTTAACAGTTTGGTTTCTGTTCTGTTTTCTCTGCGCAGGTCTATCTCCCACTTTTTCTGTCGCCGAAATATTGAGTTCCAGCAATTTGGCTTTCTGGGTATCGTTTAATCCATATTCGGTAGCCATACGGTCGGTTCTTTTTTCAGCACGCTCTTTAGGATCCATTTGTTTTCTTTCTCCTCTTTGTGGTCTCTGAGCCATTACCATGCTAATTGTCATCAGTAATGTTATCATTAAGAAACTTATCCTCTTCATAATCTTTTTATTTTTATCAAATTAAAAAAATATAGTCTATTTATTGTTGCAACTGATTATATGACTTCGTAAAAAAAGGGAAGTTTAATACGACTTCCCTTTTTAACATAATTTTTATCCTCCTTATTCCTACAACACTTTATCTCTATCTCTCTAACCCAAATGCATATTGCATTTGGTGTAGGGGCGAGCCTCGAACCATGCCAAGAAAACGTAGGTATTCTGCCGGGAAAAGACAGGTATTCTGTTTTGCTATAAAAAAACAACCCCAGGAACTATCACAGCCCCTGGGGTAAAATCTGAAAAAAATGATCTCAAGTAAGATTATTCCGGCCAGTGAGTGTCATCACCCCTAGAAACATCTTTTTCATTCACTAACGCTCCGTCTGGTGAAAAATATAAATCGATTTCTGTTTTACCTTGTTCAACTTCAATAATATATAATATTTTTGCATTCAATGCATATTCAAGCATATCTACATCATCTACTCTCCATGCCGAATATTTACTTCCGTTTAAAGCATTAATCACTGCTTCAGGTAAATCACTTTTCCACAATTCGGTTTCGGTCATTACCCATTTAGCAGCCTGATCAAACCAAACATCTAAATCCTTATTTTCATAATAGCAATCAGCAACTCGATAAGTTCCCTTTCTATCCCATTCTTCCACTCTGGCATTAGGATATTTTACATTTAATGCTTCCCAATAAATGGCATCCGGACTGTAATCGTCATCGCTACAAGAAGTAAATGCACACAATCCCATCGTCAAAAAGACAAAAGCCATAAATTTTAGTTCTTTCATAATTGGTAGTTTTTATATATTAACATATAGAAGATTATCTAATGGATATTTGGGGATTAATTAATCGTCCAATCTTAGAAACATTCCTTTTTTGTTAAACTTCACAGAAAGATCATTGTCTAACTCCACATCAAATCCATATCTCTCACGCTCAATCTTAGTTATAATATTATTGCTAAAATTGCTACTTACATAATCTTTTATAGCTGCGGGAATTATGTTTGCAGGAACTTGTTGCCTTTTAGTATCCACTTCTATCCAGTTACCTTTACTATCAAATTCTATTTCCGCACCATTAATTAATACTACTTCGTATTTCTTCAATTGTAAAAATTCACTATCGATCTTAATATACGATATCTTTAAATCAGAGAAATGTTGATTAATAAAACTACGTGCTTCGGCCGGGAGCCTTTTTTCATCCAATGTTACCACTTCACCTGCATTGATAAACTGTATAGCCATCATTGCCATTACTAATACTGATAAAATTTTTTTCATAATCATTTATATTTATAGTTTGAACTTTTAAGTGTTTTAAACTTAATTTCTACTACAAATATCAAGGGTAATTCAGGAAAGATTTGGGAAAACTTATGGTTTAGAATGATTTTATTGTTTTTTCACATTTCATCATTGTATCGATTATATCTATTTGATATTCTGCTAAGTATAAAGCAATGCATGTGCTGTTTCCATTTATACTGCAGTCCTAAATTATATGAAGTAGCAATACTATGCACAATAGCCAAACCGAGACCTACAGAATCCTTATTCGCTGTTTGAGGATGGTAGAATCGCTCAAATATCTTATCATCTTCCAAAGGTATGTCTCCGGTATTCATTACAGCCAACGAATTTCTATTGATTTCAATGCAAATATTACCTTCCGGTTTAGTATGGGATAAAGCGTTTTTCAGAAGATTATTTATCATAATCTCCGCCAGATATTTATCGCACTTTATGATGAACAGCTCATTTTTTTTGTATTCAATGTTAATATTCCTTTCCTCATACATATCAGTCAGATCGGGTAAAATACGATCAACCAACTCATTTATATTTATATCTTCCATTCCGATATACTGCCCGTTTTCAATTCTAGACAATAACAAAAGAGATTTGTTTAACTTCACAATCCTTCCAAGAGTTAAGTATATCTCGTTAAGTTCTGTTATTTGGCTTTCATTCAAAGAAGAATTTTCCACCATTAATTCAATTTTATTTCGGGCAATGGCTAATGGCGTTTGTAATTCGTGCGATGCATTTTCTATGAATTGCTTTTGTTGCTCATAGGCCTTCAAACTTCGGTTGCTCATATCTATTGCGGCAATACTTAATTCTCTGAACTCTTTGATAGAGGTTTCATTTTCTAATTTAGGAACTTCTTTTCCCGGTTCGATTTTCCGCAACCATGCCATTAATCTATCGAGCGGAACAAATGCTTTTTTTAATACGATACGCGTAATGATCATCAAACTGATAAGCAATATAACGTAAAGCCAAATAAGATATGTTACTATTGCTTCCATCATATCTTCCCGTTCAAGGGTCGATATTTTCAGTATAAGTTCATAGTATTGGCCATCGGGCATTCTGAAACAAGATTCCATTACCCTTACGGGTTCGTATTCATCTTCGGTTTGAATGTATACAGTGGAGTCATAAAATTTCCTTTCATACTCTTCTACTACCGCATCGCTTATAGGGCGAAATTCATACATCGACATAATATTATTTCCAGAAGTATTAATAAACATGGGATCGGTTAATGCCATATTTACCAGAATATTTTCATAATTCTCCAGTGAATCGTCTGTTTCATCGGTAACTTCTTCCATAACGGCATAATAAAAAAATATTCCCCATCCGGTAAGTATGAGAAATACAAATAAAAATAATTTCCAATATGTATAATGCAACAGTTTCATAGCTCTGATAATTTGTAACCAAATCCATAAACAGCTGCAACCTCTACAGTTGCATTTGCCTGTTTTAGTTTTCTACGTAAATTTTTCACCTGCGAATATATAAAATCAAGACTATCTGCCTGATCGATATTATCGCCCCAAACCGATTCTGCCAAGCTAATTTTACTTATAACCCTATTGGGATTGATAACGAAATAATAGAGCAAATCGAATTCTTTCCGGTTTAACACCAAAATTTCATCACCTATAAATACCTCTCGCTTATCCGGCCAAAGTGTAAGGTTTCCCAATGATATACTAATATCTCCTTTAGTAGTTTTTCTTCTTATTACGGATTTAATACGCGCATTAAGTTCTGCCAGATGAAACGGTTTCGTTAGGTAATCATCTGCCCCCAGCTCTAATCCTCTTACTTTATCATCAAGAGAATCTTTTGCCGAAATTATTAATACGCTATCTGCGCGGTGTAGTTTTTTTAATTCTTCCAGAATATCTAAGCCGCTACCACCGGGTAGCATGATGTCCAATAATATACAATCATAATCGTAATCGTTTATTTTATTCAGAGCAGAATTATAGTCCTCTGCTTCTTCTACGATAAATTTTTCTTTTTGCAGTGATTCCTGAATAACTTGCCGCATATTGGGCTCATCTTCTATAATAAGGACCTTCATGACGAATGATATTATTGTTAATATACAAAGTAATAAAATAATTTGGGAATAAATTAGGAATTATGGCAAAACATATACCAATGCACCGCCTGTATCAATGCAAAAAA
>DAIMFE010000088.1:0-5103 GCA_036724805.1 Bacteroides sp. | reverse complement strand
ACTTTATAAACTTTATAAACTTTATTCACCCTAATCCAAATATGATTTTTACTTTTGTAGCATAAACTTAATATGTATGAAAAGAAAAACCTTAATCTCATTCTTGTTAGTCGCTTTGATTTGCGCAGGATGCACGAACACTTCCCATTTTATCTCTGACAGCTTCGTTAGAGAACAAGTAACAAAAGATTTTAATGAAAAGAAACAAGTTCTACCGCATGGAGACTTATTTCAGGTGTTTAACGAAACTCTTTCTACTACAGAAAAAGAAGCTCTAGTATTTCTGTATGCCTACATGCCTATAGGAGATATAACTGATTATAGTGGTGATTTTTATCTTCAAAATATTCGTTCTTCTTTTCAGGTGAAGGAAGAAATGCCTTGGGGAAAGCAAATACCCGAAGATATCTTCCGTCATTTTGTTCTTCCCATTCGGGTTAACAATGAAAATATGGACGAAAGTAGAATGGTATTTTATAAAGAATTAAAAGACAGAGTTAAGAATCTGTCTCTTTACGATGCAGTTCTGGAAGTAAATCATTGGTGCCATGAAAAAGTAATTTATACCCCTTCCGACTCCCGCACCAGTTCTCCCCTTGCTTCTGTACGTACAGCTTATGGAAGATGTGGAGAAGAATCTGTTTTCACGGTAGCGGCTCTCCGTTCTGTCGGCATTCCTGCCCGTCAGGTATATACCCCCCGTTGGGCACATACGGATGATAATCACGCCTGGGTAGAAGCCTGGGTAGATGGGAAATGGTACTTTATGGGTGCCTGCGAGCCCGAACCGGTTCTCAATATGGCATGGTTCAATGAGCCTGCTTCGCGCGGTATGCTAATGCACACCCGTGCTTTCGGGCGATATAACGGTTCGGAAGAGATTATGGAAACCACCAACTGCTTTACCGAAATTAATGTTACCGATAATTATGCCCCAACTGCCACCGTAGACGTAGAGGTTAAGGATACAAATGGTAAAGCTGTAAAAGATGCCCGGGTAGAATTTAAATTATACAATTATGCAGAGTTTTATACCGTTGCCCGAAAGAAAACAGATAATAATGGAATGGCATCCTTATCGGCGGGAAAAGGTGATATGCTGGTTTGGGTTACTCATAATAATAAATTCGGATACAAAAAAGTGTCTTTTGGAAAAGATAACACCATTCAGATAGTATTGGATTTTACTCCTGAAGATTCTATCGATTTTGAGTTCGAAGTAATTCCTCCGACCTCTAATCCTATTCCTGTAGAAGCTACAGAAGAACAAATTAAGGAAAACACGCAGCGTTTACTAGCCGAAGACGAAATACGGAATAAGTATGTTTCAACATTTGTTTCGGCGGAAAAGATTCTTAGCTGCCCCTTTCAATTCGCGGCGCGGGGTAACTACCGGGAGATCGATAAATTTCTGGATAAGCTAACTGATAAAAATCATTCTGCCGGAATAGAATTATTGAAAATGATTTCTGCTAAAGACCTGCGGGATACTCCTGCTGATGTTTTATCGGATCATCTGGCCAACACGCTATTCGAGGAAAATGCAGTACCTAATTTATATGTGCTTAATCCCCGTGTTAGCAATGAATTACTCACAAGTTATCGAGGATTTTTTCAAAAGGCTTTTGATTCTATGCAAATGGATCAATTTCAAAGCAATCCGCAGAATCTTGTTCAATGGGTAAAAGAAAATGTAAAAATCAACGATGCCCTAAATCCTCAACGAATCCCCGTTATGCCCATGGGGGTTTTCAAAGCTAAAATTGCCGATAGGCATTCACGCAATATTTTCTTTGTTGCTCTTGCCCGCAGCATGAATATTCCTGCCCGGATAGAATCTGTTACCGGAAAAGTACAATACAATCATAATAATACTTGGATGGATGTTGATTTTGAGACTTCACTTTCAGAGATTGTTGCTCCACAAGGAAGTTTAACGGCCTCTTACAAGCCCATAAAGGCATTGAATAATCCTAAATACTATAGCCATTTCACCCTAGCTAAAATTTTATCAGACGGCACGCTGCAAACATTAAATTTCGACTCTGACAACATCGACATGGGTGTTGGTGATACTTGGGCAGATATGCTTAAGAAGCCGCTTGCTATGGATGCTGGAAATTATTTATTGGTAACCGGCAACCGTATGGCTAAAGGTAATGTATTGGTCAAAATCAGTTCTTTCGGTATTGAATTTAATAAAAACACAAACATTCCGTTGATTATTCGGGAAAATCCGGAAGATGTACAGGTTATCGGTAGTGTTGATGCTGAAAAAAAATTCCGCCTTGCCGAAAACAATCAGGAAACAAGTATACTCAATACTACCGGACGCGGGTATTTTGTTATTGGCATTCTGGGGGCTCGTCAAGAACCCACCAATCATGCTATGAGGGATATTGCTGCTGTATCTGATGAATTGAATAAATGGAACCGCAGCATGATATTGTTATTCAAGAACGAACAAGAATGGAATAAATTCGATTCGAAAGAATTCGGCAAATTACCTGATACCATTACTTATGGTATTGATGCGGATAGTAAAATCACAGATATGATAGCTTCGGCTATGGGAATATCCAACACTAATAATCTACCGATATTTATAATTGCGGATACATTCGGAAGAGTGGTATTTATATCGCAAGGATATACTATTGGATTGGGAGAGCAGATAATGAAGACAATCAACAAAATAAATTGATGATTGAATAGTTGAATAGTTTCCATGTGGAATCTACTATAAATAAATTGTAGACAGAAGGCGAAAGTAGTATCTGTAAGGCTGAAAGCCGGTTATATAATTCGATGTTTATGCCATGCTTACAGCCTTACAGATAGTTTGCCTGTATCTATTTGTCCAGCTTTTCAAACACAGAGTTTTTACTAATAAATTCGGGGACTATTTCCTTCATTGCTTCCACGATTTTCATCTGGTCATAAGTGAAACTTAATTCGATTAGTTTCATAATACGTTCCTTTACCTCATTATGATCATATTCGCGCACGGTAGCAATCATTATTTTTTCGTGATGAGTTGGCTTAGTAGTCTCCTTCACATTTAAAAGTTCCTCGTATAGCTTTTCGCCATGACGTAATCCTGTGAACTCTATTTTAACCTCAGTATGACCGGATAAACTGATCATTCTTCGAGCCAAATCCAGGATTTTCACCGGCTTACCCATATCGAAGATATATATTTCACCACCATTGCCCATACTACCGGCTTCCAATACCAGTTTGCATGCTTCCGGTATAGTCATAAAATAACGAATAATTTCGGGGTGCGTTACAGTTACAGGACCGCCTTTTTGTATCTGATCGCGGAATCGTGGAATCACCGAACCATTGGAGCCCAAAACATTACCGAAACGGGTGGTTATAAATCTCACATTCTGTTTCCCTTCTTTTTGAAGTTTCTTTGCAAGAGACTGCACATATATTTCTGCCAAACGCTTAGAGCAACCCATTACATTAGTAGGATTTACAGCTTTATCCGTTGATACCATTACAAATTTATCGGCTTTATACTCCACCGCTAAATCAGCAAGAATCTTCGTACCCATTACATTTACCTGAATAGATTCGGAAACATTGTCTTCCATCATAGGTACATGTTTATAGGCAGCCGCGTGGAAAATATATTGTGGTTGGAAATCTTTAAATATAGATTTCATTCTATCAGCGTTGGATACATCTGCAACAATTGTTTCTGCATCCAGGTTTCTCCAGCGATCTTGTAATTCTAGACGGATGTCATGTAAAGGTGTTTCTGCCTGGTCGACAAGGATAAGTTTATATGGATTAAATCCGGCAACCTGCCTCATAATCTCACTACCAATAGACCCGGCTGCTCCGGTTATCATTACACGTTTACCCTCAAGGTGAGAAGCTATTTTCTTTAAATCAACTTCTATGGTATCGCGTTCCAGCAAGTCTTCAATTTGAATTTCCTTAAGTTCGGTAGCTTTAAGGGTTTGTCCTTTCCATTCGCTTAACGGTGGTGCGGTTAATAGTTTTATATTTTGTGCAAGAAGTTTATCGGCAAACTCGAATCCTTTTATTTTCTCCATTTTCGCAGGAGAAACAATTATGGCTTTTACCTCCTTTTTTTCTAACACATCAAATATGTCGTCATTCATCGGATAAATCTTCACCCCCATTATTACCTTATTGATAAGTTCGGATTCATCCGCAATGAATCCCCGAAGCCTATAATGGTTCTTTAGATTAACTCTTAATGATTTGGCAATGTTAACTCCTGCTTCTCTGGCGCCATAAATAAAGACATTCGCACTATGCCGTTCATCAAAATTGATAACTTCAAATAATATTTTCACTAGTATGCGAGAAAATGCCATCAAAGCAAAATTGATAACGTAAGCTATAAAGAGAACACTAACGGATCCAATCTTCCAGCCCCAAAAATAGTCCAGCGAATATGCAGCTATCATCAGGATTCCGTAAGACACGGTTAATGATCCGAAAAGGCGTATAATATCTACAAATGAAGAAAAACGAAGTACGTTAGAATAAGTACGAAATACACGGAAGAATATTAAGTTGATAAAAATCGTACTTACAACCGTTCTGGAAACCTTAGAAAATCGCAAGAACATACTATCAACATCGTAGCATAAAGAATATGCTAAGAAACAGGAAACAATAATGATAAAAACATCCATTAAAAGAATTGTCCAAATTGGCAATACTTTCAACGACAGGTATCTTTGGAAGAATTTTTGCTTCATTGTGTATTCTATATATTTAAACGATACAATTCATCATAAATTAATTGGATTTTACGGGATATAGGGATCATAACTTCTTTGGGAAATCCAAACGAATCTTCTCAAAGTTTTTTTTCTTCTCGGCTCTTCTAATACTATTCCTTTTTTCCAACATATCTTTTCTAGACATATTCCCTTTTATCCATTCATAGCTGTTTTATAGTGCAAAGATATCTTTTATTTTTAAGTAATGTTAAGCTTAAAATAAAAATTAATTGTTTATTCATAAAATCGATGTAACTTGTAGTACTTTTCGCCAATGATACCCATTCTGAAAATATCCGTGTATTAAAATCCGCGCAATCCGTGTTAT
>DAIMFE010000087.1:0-13395 GCA_036724805.1 Bacteroides sp. | reverse complement strand
AATGACTGGGCGGGTATCACCGAAATGACTGGGCGGGTATCACCGAAATATGCATTCTGTGCAGCTATTGTTCGGAAAGAATGCCTAGCTCGATGGAATGTCACTTGCTTATTAACACCTTGTTCTTCCATTATAGCTTTCAGATATCTGTTTGTCGGTTGATTACTCAGCATCGTGAATATTTTCTGAAAGTCTTTTCCTGAACCAAGTAACGCTTTCACTCTATCAGAAACGATAGGTATTCGATAAGGGATATTGTTTTTGATTCTTGCATTGGCAAGTAACAGGCATTCTTTCCCATCAACGATGTAGCGTTTTATATCTGCATAGGTTACTACTTCATATTCTGCGTATGAAAGTCCCGTATAACAGGCGAATAAGAAGTTTCGCAACACATTTTGTTTGCCTTTAGAATAGAGTTTTCTTGTATAAACATCATATAGCTTTGAGATTTCTGCTTCCGTCAGTACATCTGTATTTTCTGCTTTAATTTTCTTCTTAATTTCAAAATCATCATACGGGTTCTTGGTGAGTAGTTCTTTCTTTTTTGCTACACCTATAAGAAACTTGAAGTTAGCGTGCTTCTTATAAACAGTTGACTGTTTATTACCAGATTCTATTTCGTGCTTGTGGAAACTTTGTATAAAGTCAAGCGTTATCTCGCTGAACGACAATGTAGGCTTCCAAAGCTTCATCGTATTGATAAGTTTCTTGTAATTATCAATCGTTCCTTTCCGTCGGTCGGTTTTCAGGTATTCCAGTTCTTGGGTTATGAACTCGTAAAAGTCGGTATGACTTTCCGCCTTTTCAAACAGCAACTCCCGGAACTTGGCTATCGGCAAAGGATTGTTATAGTTATCCATAATCAGGCTTAAAGCTTTCTGATGTATCTCCCGGATAACTTTATTATAGTGGAATGACTGCGGATCGCCTTTACGCACCATTAGAGCGTTCTTATCCCAATAACGGGGAAGAATAGAAATGCCTAAACCAACGTGGGTACTTTTCTTATGTGCGATGTAGCGCAATGCAAGTTGCTGTTTGCCATCTTGCTTGGTATAATCCTTTCGTAGGACTAATTTTACTGTTGCTCTCATAATTACTCGAATTAAATTCGGTCAATTTTCGGTCAACAGAATGTGCAATTTCTGAAATTTTGCTTTCTAAACCTTCTACCACAAAGGTGCTATGTTCCTGAAAAAGAGAAGGATTAGAAATTTTCTTTCTAATCCTTCAACATACTCAGAGGTTCCTGGCGGATTCGAACCGCCGTAGACGGTTTTGCAGACCGGTGCCTAGCCACTCGGCCAAGGAACCATTTTCGTTTGCGGTTGCAAAGATATAACCATTTTTATTAATAACCAATTATTCGTAATATTTTTTGTTCGGTTTGTCTTGTTGAGTACGGCATTTTTGTTGTTTGGCATCAAATAGCTGCTTTAAATCGCAGTCGGATGTACAGTTGGCGCAGGGGTTATCATTATTCTTAGCCGAACGAAAAAACCGAACGATCCTGCGTATAACTTCAATTACGCAAAGTAAAACAACAATTCCAACTGCCCAATCCTGCCACGTCATGTAAAGAGTCTCCCTATTTGATAAACGGCGAAAGTAACAATCCAGGCAAGCCCCGTTGTGTAAAATGCCGTAAATATTGCCCATTTCCAACTGCCCGACTCATTCTTTATTGCCGCCAGAACAGCTATACAGGGGAAGTAAATTAATGAAAATAACATATAACAAAAGGCAACCAAAGGTGTTATCGGAATACGGTCTGCCAAGCTAACGTGATCCGCTTCATCATCATCGGCATAAAGAACACCAAGGGTACTTACGACTAATTCCTTAGCACCAACTCCGGTTAATAAACCGATTCCCAGTTTCCAGTCGAACCCCAGAGGCTTAATAACCGGTTCAATAGTTTTACCTAATTGTCCGATATAAGAGTTTTCCTGCTGCTCCACTTTGCTATCATAAGCATCGTTTTGTGGATAATACCCTAAAAACCATATTATAATCGAAGCAATCATGATAATGCCTCCCATTTTCTTTAAATATTGCACACCTTTCTCCCAGGTATGACGAAAGATTGATTTAGAAGTGGGCATGCGGTAGGGTGGAAGCTCCATAACAAACGGAACATCTTCTCCTTTCACCAGAAACTTACTAAATATTTTTGCCATAACAACTGCCAGCAATATCCCAATGGAATATATTAATAACAACATCAAACTTTCCTGGTTCGGAAAAAAGACCTTAGCAAGTAATAAATATATGGGCAAACGGGCGCTACACGACATCAATGGGTTAACAAGCATAGTGACCAAACGACTCTTTCTACTCTCAATAGTGCGCGAAGCCATAACAGCAGGAACATTACAACCAAATCCCATGATTAACGGGATAAACGATTTGCCATGAAGCCCCATTTTATGCATTATCTTATCCATGATAAAAGCAGCACGAGCCATATAGCCCGAATCTTCCATTAATGATATAAAGAAATACAAAATAAGAATGTTGGGAAGAAATACAATAACCCCACCAACCCCGCCAATAATACCATTAACGATAAGATTCTTTAAAGGGCCATCGGTCATAGCTCCATTCACAAAGTCTCCTAACTTTTCAACCAGCCATTCTATGCCCTGCATCGGATAATCTCCAAGCGCGAATGTGCCTTCGAACATCAAGAACATGAAAAGGAAGAAAAAGGGAAACCCTAGGTATTTATTGGTGAAAATACGATCTAAACCTTTAGTGATCTGCTTTTTTTCAAGGTGATTATCAGTGAAAGTTTCTTTTAAAGCACCATTGATAAATCCATATTTAGCATCGGTAATGGTCGATTCACTATCCTCATTCATGGTTTCACGAATATCGGCAGCCATCTCATCGCGCTTATTGATAATCTCTTTTCCGTTTGGCAATTCATTTACTATGCGTTCAATATCTCCATCGTTCTCCAGTAATTTTATAGCGAGGAAACGGGTAGAATATTTATGACGGATAATTTCATTTTTTGAGATCTCGTCTTTAATGTAATCGATTGACTTTTCCAGTTGCGGGCCATGATTAACATGTATATGGCGGTACACATTGCGATGGGGTTTTTCGGAACGCGCATAATCATCCATGTGTTCCGGATGTAATTTTTCATTAACATGGCGCTTGTGCCAGTCTTGTAATTCGCGGGCAACTTCGGGATTAATATTCCCGTTTTTATCAAGGAAATCCGCACCCTCATATAAATTTATAACAATATGAAACAGGTGATCAATGCCTATGTTTTTCTTGGACACAGTGGGCACCATAGGAACGCCAAATAACTGACTTAACAAACGGTAATTGAGTTTGTTTCCGCTTGCTTCCAACTCATCATACATATTAAGTGCAACAACCATGCGCACATTCATATCAATAAGTTGAGTTGTCAGATAAAGATTTCGTTCAAGGTTAGACGCATCAACCACGTTGATAATGACATCGGGAGTTTCTTCTATGATATGACGTCTAACGTAGATTTCCTCGGGAGTATACGCTGATATGGAGTAAGTGCCCGGTAAATCGACTATCTTAAACTGATATCCTTCGAAATTAAATGTACCTTCCTTTGCATCTACGGTAACGCCACTGTAATTGCCCACATGCTCGTGCGCACCGGAGGCCACATTGAAAAGGGAAGTTTTTCCGCTATTAGGATTACCCACTAAGGCAACATTTATTCTTTTCCGCTTTCCGAGGGCGATTTTCTTAAAGTCCTCTTCTTTATATTGAATATCCTCATTAATTCCGGAATGGTATGTCTGCGTTTTTTCGAACTCAAGGGCTTCCTGTTCGCTGATAATTTCAATCATTTCGGCTTCCTGGCGGCGTAGGGAGATCTCGTATCCCATTAAATGATACTTTATCGGATCTTTTAGAGGAGCGTTCAATAACACTTCTACTGTTTTACCTTTAATAAAGCCCATTTCTACGATGCGCTTGCGGAAACCACCATGGCCCAAAACCTTTACAATAACACCTTTTTTTCCGGTTTTTAATTCAGATAAACGCATAATACTACAGCTATCTTATTAATTTCGCAAAGATAGGATATTTGCTCTTTCAGTGCAATTTATTTAGAATGTTTTTAAATAGTTGAGACCAGCAAATTGCATTCTTTGCTTTTGCTTTGCTTTAATGTGATATTGCGGAAATGTATTGATAAACAGATACTGTCTTTCACCCCAAATGCACGTTGCATTTTCTCAAAAGCAACGTGCATTTGAGAATTAGCAACGTGCTGTTGAGACAAATGCAACGTGCGTTTGGGAGAAATGCAACGTGCGTTTGGACTAGAAACACATTTTAGTGCTTATTGATTTTTATTGATTAATTAATAACCAATTCATCTACAAAGATGAAATCATAGGAGTATTGCGATACGTTTTTTGCAAAGACTTTTATATAACGGGCTTTCTCTCCGCCAAGTGAGCCTGAAAAATCTTTAAAGAGCAGTTCTTTTTTATCACGGGAAATATCATTTTTTACTTTCAGAACTGATTTAAAATTATCTCCATCCGTTGACAGCGATACTTCAACGTATTCAGGCATAAATACTCTCGGCGTTATCAACTGAAGAAATTTCGCACGGAAAGAATTCAACGTTACTGCTTCGCCCATATCAATCGTTACATTCAAATTGGAAGTAAATCCCTGCCAAAAGCCGTCACCATAACCCAAACCTCCATAATAGCCATCAACTAAAGCTGTTTCACCTCCTGCCGGATAGTTTTTCCATTGCTCGTGGTATATAACTTTCTTCCCTACAGCCAAATGGTAACTGATCTCTTTTGTAAACACAGGCTCTTGCAACAGGCCGTTCTCAAATATGGCTGCATTTATAGTATGCGTATGGTCTATATAAAAAGGTTCTTTATATAGTTCTGATTCTGAAGTTGGGATAGATCCATCGATTGTATACCTTAGTTCCGGTTTGTATTTTTCTGTTTCAAAACAAATGCTGATGCGCTTTTCCAGCGTATCAACTTTCTCTGACAGTACAATCTGATTTGAAGGTTTTCGCGCATTCACATCCAGATAGTCCAGTCGGGAAAAATGATTTTCAAATAATTTCATTCTGAAACGATTCCAATCACGGTTTTCGCGGCTAGACCAAAGTGCTTCCGAAAGCGCCAACGCTCGTGGGTAAACCATATATTCCGCATGTTTGAAATCCGGAATATACTCTGTCCAAAGGTTAGCTTGTCCTCCAAGAAAATACGATGCGAGAGAATCATTTGGCACAACTTCAAATTCATATACTTTTTGCAAAGGAATATATCCACCAATCGCAAGAGGTTCTCCTTGTGGATTGGATTGATAATAATCAAAATAGCAAATAGAGGTAGGGGCAGCCACAACGTTATGCCCCTGACGGGCAACTTCTTCACCTATATTACCATCTCTCCATGCCATTACAGTTGCTCCTTCGGGTAATCCACCTTCCGTTATTTCGTCCCATCCCAGTACTTTACGACCCTTTTTTGTTACAAAATCAGATATCCTGCGCATGAAATAACTTTGTAATTCATTTAGATCATCAAGCCCCTCTGTTTGCATTCGTTTTTTACATTTAGGACAGGTTCTCCATGCGTGTTTGCCTGCTTCATCTCCTCCGATATGAATATATTCGGATGGAAATAGATCCATAACCTCGGTCAATACGCCTTCAAGAAACTCGAATGTTTTATCATTTCCGGCGCAAAAATCACCATCCTTATATGGTTTACCCGAGCAAGACAGTTCCGGATATGCCGCAAAAACCTCGCTCGAATGTCCCGGCATTTCAATTTCAGGAATAATTGTGATATAGCGTTCGGCGGCATAGGCTATTATTTCTCGTATATCATCCTGTGTATAGTATCCGCCATAGGCGCCGGAAGTCTCTTTACTCACAAACTTATGTCCATTGTGCGCAAAATCCATGTAAGACTGTTCCATGCGGAATGCTGTCTTTTGAGTGAGCAGGGGGTATTTCTTGATCTCGATTCTCCATCCTCCACCATCGGTTAAGTGCCAGTGAAAACGATTGAATTTATATTTCGACATCAGGTCGATATATTTTTTAACTTGATCTTTGGTGTAAAAACTGCGGGAAACATCCAGGTGTAATCCTCTATATGGAAATCGGGGCGCATCGGTTATGTTAACAGCACCGAGCGTAAATCCGTCTTTCAAACCATTACTTATAAACGATTCCGCAGGCATCATTTGTATAAGTGTTTGCATTCCGTAAAACAATCCTGCGGTAGAGGCTGCACTTATCAGTACACGTTGATTGTTTATCGTTAATTCATAACTTTCGTCTGCATTTGTTGGATGCTGTTCTGCAAGCAGCCGGAATATTATTGCTTGCTTCGAATCAGCACTACCTTTTTCTATTTCAATGTGTTTGATGCCTGTAGCATTACAGATCAGCGTACTCAAAAAACCGGCTACATTCTTTAGATCATCACGATTTTCGGTGATAATGATCTTCGTATTTGCAGACCACCTAAAGGAACCGGAATTAACCTCTATTTTAAGTGGTTCGGGAATAACCTGAATGGCATCCGAAGTTGCCTGCTGCCGACTCGAACAAGCGCATAAAATAATGCAAAAGCATAGAAAAATATAAACGGGTTTCATATAGATAAATAATAAAATGTTACGTATCTTTAGCAACGAGATTTTTCTTTATGGGGGTATATTAAAATTTAACACGAAAATAAGTATCTTTGCCATATTTACAAACTAAAACGAACACAAATACAGTACTATGAACCAAATTATTTTAATTTTTGTATTTATATTATCCTCATTCACTCTATACGGACAAAGTATATATACTCCGGATGAAAGTTTGGTAAAACAGTTAGAAGATAGCCGCTATCTGCATTTTACAATGAAACCCGACCTGAAAAATGCCGGGCTTACCCGATGGTATGAAAAAGAAGTGCTGAAAACGAGGTCATTGCCTCTTGCTTCAGACTTTCAATCGCTACGTGTTTCGGGGCCAGGAACGCTCCATGTCGACAAAGAGATGACCGTTTCGGGCGAGGGAAGCGTGCGGCTGGATTCTCCAACCTCGTTGGGCGTTAAAAATCCATCGAATCGCAATTACGCTTTAGCCGAAATTATCCGTCCGCTCGATAATGAAGACCTACGTGAGTACAATCGCTTTTCGGTCTGGGTATATGTTGATGCGCCAGGGTTTTATCTTGCCTTTGGCGGCTTCACACTTTACAATGAAGGTGAAAAAATAATGCCGGCTCCCGGACGTTTCGAAGGACAACATTTTGAAACGATCTATCCGGGAAAATGGCAACGCATTGTTTGGGAAATTCCAGATCTGTATCGCGACCGTGTTACCGGATTCTCGGTTAATGTGATGCTGATGGGAGCTCCGGCCGGAGCCAGCGACCGCATGAGTATGCGTATCGATGATATGCGTATAGAAAAGGTAGAAGCCGAAAACAGTCGAGGATTTAATCTGCGCCGCGATGCGATAGCCTACAGCCATAGCGGATATAAAACCGATGTACGAAAGCAGGCTTTAGTGCAAAATGTTAAGGATTCTTCGTTTAAAATTTACAACGAAACAGGTGGAATTGCATATGAAGGTAAAGGGCAACAAGTGAAGAATGGGTTTGTTATATTGGATTTTAGCGACTTAAAAGAACCCGGGCAATACACAATAGCTGTGGATAATATTACTTCCAAACCTTTCCCTATCGGGGATAATGCTTATCTGGCTACTGCTTGGCGAACATTGAACTTTTTCTATGCGGAACGTTGCGGTTATGACCAACCGGGGCTTCACCAGGAATGTCATCAGGATGTATTCTGTATTCACCCCGATGGACGCAGCATCTGTGCGGCAGGGGGGTGGCACGATGCTGCCGACCTAACACAGGGGATAGGAAATACAGCTGAAGCCGGAATGGCATTACTGCAACTGGCTGATGCTGTTAAAGATAAAGACAAGAGGCTGTATGACAGGCTACTTGATGAGGCTCGCTGGGGGCTGAACTGGACTATGCGTACCCGCTTTGGCGATGGATACCGTGATGGCGGTTTGGTTATCGGTATTTGGACCAAGAATATACGTGGCGATAAAGATGACATGGAGGTTATTGCCAAAAACTCACCTTATGATAATTATGAAGCATCAATTTACTGTGCGATGGCTGTGCCTCATTTCGAAGAATCAGATCCGGTATTTGCCCGTTGGTGCAGAAATACAGCCATAGAAGATTTTCATTTTGCCAATGAACTGATCAGCATGTCGAAGGGGAAATTTTCGGAGGTAGATTTGCATGCGTTGGCTACCGTTTCGGCGATGCACATTTATCGTTTAACCAAAGAACAAAAATATTTGGACTATGCTACTCGATATGCAAAAATGGTAATGAACTGTCAGCAGTTAGAGCGCCGCAAAGATTGGGCGATGCCTCTGCGGGGATTTTTCTATGAAACACATAAAAAGGAACGGATACTATCCTACTATCATCGTTGTCATGAAGAATTAATGATGCAAGGATTGGCCATGCTTCTGACCGATGCACCCAATCATACCGATGCGCCCTTATGGATGGAGTCGTGCCGTGCTTATGCCGATTATATTCGGGATATATCGCATGTAATGGAGCCTTACGGTATTTTGCCAGGTGCTGTTTATGAAGTAAACAATACCGATTATTCCGGTTTTTCTCACGAAGGATCTAAAGATACAGGCGCACCTACCATGGAAGAATACAATGCTCAAGTCAAAAATGGTATTCCATTATCCAAGACCCACTATCTGCGCCGTTTCCCTGTGGCCTACCAGTTTCGAGGATTCCACGCTATTGTTATGGGGAAAGCAAAAGCAGCTTTCATCCTTGCCGGACTATTAAAAGATCAGGAATTGAAGAATATAGCAACACGGCAACTGGAGTATATAGTTGGATACAATCCATTTGCGATGAGTACTATTTACGGCGATGGTTACGACTATCCTCCTTTGTACGGAGCTTACGCAGGAGATGTAGTGGGTGCGGTTCCTGTGGGTATCGAGACTTTCGAAAACGATGACGAGCCATACATGCCGATGCAGAACAATTGCACATACAAAGAAATATGGACACATACTACCGCCCGGATGATGTGGTGTGTAGCAGAATTGTTTAAGTAGAATAGGGTAGAATAAGTAGAATTATCGGGAAGCCCCCTTCATTACGTACTCTTTTAGATTTTCTGTGAGATAAGTTTGGAGATCTCCTTTATCATCGCTATAAATAAAACAAGCTCCAATCTCCGGCCGGGAAGAAATGAATTTCTCGGCCTCTTCTAGTCCCATAACCATAAATGCTGTTGCTAAAGCATCGGCTGTCATACAATCTTTCGCAATTACAGTAGCCGATAAAATAGTATGCTGCACAGGATATCCCGTACGTGGATCTATGGTATGGGCATACTTTTTGCCATCTTTAATATAAAAGTTTCGGTAGTTACCTGATGTTGCTATTCCGCAGTTAGAGGGCAGTTGAAGTTTCATCTGCATTTCCTGGTTTTCCGAAAGTACATCATCAACAGGTTTGCTGATGCCTACTCTCCAGTTTTCTCCGCGCGGGTTTTTGCCTTTAATAACTATTTCGCCACCAATGTCTACCATGTAATTCTTTATACCTTTGCTATCAAGGAATTGCGCAATAACATCTGTAGCATATCCTTTGGCAATGGCGCTATAGCTTACCATAATACGTGGATCTTCTTTTACCAGTTTACCCTTTTGCAAAGAAATCATTTTGTAATTGGTGATTTGCAACAAACTATCAATCATTGCCGAATCAGGAAAAGCGCCTTTCTTAAAACCAAATCCCCAAGCGTTTGCTAAAGGGGCAATTGTTCCGTCAAAAGCTCCATTGGTTTCTTCGGATATTTCCTGCGCTCTCATAAATACATTTATGAAAAAGCTATCCGGTTGTACTTCTTCGTTTTGATTGATTTTGGTTATTATGGATGTTTTATTAAAAGGATTTAGAGAAGCATCAAACCGTTGTAATTCCGCCTCAATTTCCGATTGAATGTCTTTATTGTTTTGGTAAGTTATACCGTAAAGCGTACCAAAGATTCTTCCCTGTGCTTTTTGATAAGAGGCGTTTTTATTGTAGAGTATATAAACAGTTGCAATAGTAAATGGAATAAGCCATAGTAAACGCAATCTTGAATTCTTTTTTTCTTTCATGTGGGTTAAAAGGTGATGAAGTTGATAAAGTTGATAGAGGTTATAAAGTTGATAAAGTTGATAAAGAAGTAAATAAAAGAACCGTATGGTAAATCTTAACTTTGAACTCTCAACTCGCAGCTAAAAAGGTAATTGATAGATCAGCGAATAAGTAATTCCCCACTTTGAAGAGCCAAAAGTACCGAATCCGGGAACAAACCATGGATCTCCATGCTCGCTCGATGAAGAACTTAACCTGCGTTTCATCCGTACCGACCAACCCATATAAATAGGTTTATATATATGTACTTTAACCCCGCAAACCAGTTCGAACCAATGCATATTTCCTTTTAAACCTTTGTGGTTAAACGCCGGAGCATTCTCCTTCCAGATTGGATCATTTAATTCGGGATTACCATTTATATCGTTTGTAAACACATCATATTTTAGTGGACTGAATGCATATCTTAAACCAACATATAAATATCCTTTATTATCCTTTTTATACATTGTATTATAGTTCATCCCCAGTTTAAAAAAAGGAGCACTACCTTTATAATGCGTTTCTCTATCTCCCCATGTGTTTGTGGAGCCGTATCCTAACTCAACTATAGGGAAGAAGCGATTTTTTAAGTTGGCTTCAACACTAATCTCAGCAGTAAGGAAATCGCTACCTAAAACTTTGCTGCCTATTCCAACCAAATCGGTAGCGATGCTTATACCATTATATAAGGGATAAACAATGGCAGGTGTTTTTTTCTCATCTTCATTGTTTTGTCCAAAAGATGGAGAAGTAACCAGAAAAACACTACTCAGCAATATCAGTATAAAATATTTGGAGGTTTTCTTTTCCATCTTTATTGGTATTATTATTCGTTAGTTTTATTGAATCTATTGAATGCTTTGTGTAATCCATCTTAGTTACCACCTGTTTCATATCAAATCCACATTCTAGAGAAACAAAATACGGCGTGTTGGTGTGCCAAAATGTAATGGTATCACTTAATACAAAATCGCCATAATAAAAAATAATGGCTGTAGTATCTGCTGTATATTGAAGAGGAAGATCGAAACTTTCAGCGTTTTCTTTTCTATTTAAAAGAGTAGAATCTTCTCCGGCTCTTATTGCCATAATGGATAATAATGGCCGCGTTGTTTTTACTACTCTGCCATCGGCATTCTCACCATAAAATCCACCAAACAAGGTTGCTCTGCTCACTATTGAGCAATCAGGCTCGCCCGAGCATGAGATAATAATTCCGATAATCGGAAAAATCAACATTAACTTAATTACTATTTTACTGATCTTTTCCATCTAAGTAATAGGCTTAAATTTTCTCTTCTATCTCATAATTATCACGATCAGGAGAATGGCGCGAAATCAATTCTCCAAGAAATCCGGTAAGGAAAAACTGTGTACCAATCATCATGGCGGTCAAAGATAAAAAGAAATAAGGAGAATCTGTAACCAATCTGTAGGGTAAACCATGAGACATACGGTATAATTTGCTTATACTTATGATAATAACAGCAACGATGCCGAGGAAGAACATAAACGACCCCAGCAAACCAAAAAAATGCATGGGTTTAACACCGAAACGCGATAAAAACCACAAGGTTAGTAAGTCGAGATAACCGGCAAAGCGCGAAAAGCCAAATTTGGTTTTACCATATTTCCGTGCCCGATGCTGAACAACTTTCTCGCCAATCTTAGTAAAACCGGCGTTCTTTGCCAGATAAGGTATATATCTATGCATCTCACCATAAACCTTAATGTTCTTTACAACATCTTTTCGGTATGATTTTAATCCACAATTAAAGTCGTGCAGATTCTTAATACCCGATACTTTACGTGCCGTTGCATTAAATATTTTTGTTGGAATAGTTTTTGAAATTGGATCGTATCTCTTTTGTTTCCAGCCCGACACCATGTCATAACCATCAGATTTTATCATTCTGTACAGTTCGGGAATCTCATCAGGACTATCCTGAAGATCGGCATCCATGGTAATAACAACATCTCCCTGGGCTTCTTTAAAGCCACAGTACAATGCCGGAGATTTTCCATAGTTGCGGCGAAACCTCATTCCTCTCACATTGTCAGATTGGCTTTTCAGTGATTCAATAATTCTCCACGAACGATCAGTACTTCCGTCATCAACGAAAATAACTTCATAAGAAAAATCATTTTCTTTCATTACCCTATCTATCCAATTAAACAGTTCTTTTAATGATTCTTCTTCATTATATAAAGGAATAACAACAGAAATATCCATGATTAATGTATTAGGCAGTTTTATTTCTTATAACAAACGGTGCAGTGATAAGTGATAATATGCTGCAATATAAAAAGTTTTGAGATAGTAATTGCATTGTTATTTCAATTGGTGTTAAAGTTCGCATAATATCAAAAGCTTCTTTTATTTGATCTGCATATGCATCGAACTGTGGCATTTCAGCTGGAATAAGATCTATTTGTTGCGTTAAGCTATTTATAACAAATCCGTTATCAATGAAACGAAAATATATAAAATGTGCAACCGCGGCTAGTAAAGCGGCAAACATATACATAAATACCATAAAAAGCCAACTTTGCAGAAAAGTTATTGTTCCATTACATGCCTTATCTCTAAAGATACGTGCATAACGGTATCCCATAAAAGGAACAGCTATGGTTAGCCCTAAAAAAAGTAAACTAAAAAAAGGATTTGTAAAGCCTAATGGGAAACAAATGAATTTGATTATCCAGTATATTCCCATATACGTGCCAAATACCATGGCATATCTTTGTATATTAATTCTGTTCTCTGACATTTCTATTATTAGTTAAGCCACAAAGGTACTATTTTTGCACATAAAATCATTAAATAGGTATATTCAAACTTTAAATATGCGAAGAGGTTTAATAACTTTCAATTTTTTTTCTGTTTTAATTTGTTGATATATAATTGATTGTATTTCTAAAGGTAAAAAAACACATGAAAGCTATTGTAGGTTTACTGAAAATATCTACCTTTGCGCCCGGGTAAGTCCTATACGGCCAGCTCCCTTCGAATCCTCCAGGGCTTGATCGCAGCAAAGGTAGTTGGTTGTAGCGGCGCGATATAGAAAGCTTGCCCACTTGCCTCTTTAGCTCAGTTGGCCAGAGCACGTGATTTGTAATC
>DAIMFE010000086.1:0-13491 GCA_036724805.1 Bacteroides sp. | reverse complement strand
AATAAGAAATGTAAGCATTTGTTTTTCCGGGTCAAGGCGCTCAATTTTCCGGAATGGGCAAAGATTTATATGAAAACCATCCGTTGGCTAAAGAATTATTCGAAAAAGCGAATGATATTCTGGGATATCGAATAACTGATATTATGTTTGAAGGTTCGGATGAAGAACTCCGTCAAACCAAAGTTACGCAACCTGCGGTTTTCTTGCATTCGGTAATATCGGCTCTTTGTATGGGAGACGATTTTCAACCGGAGATGACCGCCGGACATTCGCTGGGAGAATTTTCCGCCTTAGTTGCTGCGGGAGCTTTATCTTTTGAAGATGGTTTAAAACTGGTATATGCCAGGGCAATGGCAATGCAAAAGGCGTGTGAAATCACTCCATCAACCATGGCTGCAATCATTGGATTAACAGATGAAAAGGTTGAAGAGGTTTGTGCTTCAATTACAGACGATATTTGTGTTCCGGCAAACTTTAACTGCCCGGGGCAGGTAGTTATTTCGGGCACAATCAGTGGTGTTGAAAGAGGATGCGAATTGATGAAAGAAGCCGGAGCAAAACGTGCCTTACTTTTAAAAGTTGGGGGTGCTTTCCACTCTCCTTTAATGGAGCCCGCACGCGTTGAACTCAAAGCAGCGATTGATGCTACCGAAATTAACGTTCCTAAATGTCCGGTATACCAAAACGTTGATGCCATGCCGCATACTAATCCGGTTGAAATTAAACAGAATCTGGTAGCGCAGCTTACAGCATCTGTAAGATGGACTCAAACAGTAAAACAAATGGTTGCGGATGGTGCTACAAACTTTACCGAATGTGGTCCGGGAGCTGTATTACAGGGATTAATTAAAAAAATAGAACCAGGAGTAAGTGCACACGGAAACTGATAATGTTACCTATATAATAAAAAAGAGATATCGTTGTGGTATCTCTTTTTTTTAACCCAAAATGGCCATTAGGCTATTTGCCCAGTTTGTACTCATCCAAATGCAACGTGTTGTTTACCCAAATGCAACGTGCTTTTTCGAATTAGCAACGTGCTGTTGAGGCAAATGCAACGTGCTGTTTGGAGAAATGCAACGTGCGTTTTTTGACCCGTAGCACTTTTTTAAATTATTTCTTATATATTTGCATAATATAAGAGTGCTCCACAACACAGTTCAAAGTAAATTTTAGCTTTGTATCGGGCTTTTCACTCTATTTATTTGTGCAATATAATATTCGGATTAAACCTTTCCGTTCTTAAATTGTCATAAATTTAATTCTTATTATAAAATAAATGACATTGAAATGAAGACAGCTATTAAACTTTATTCGTTGGATTATAGTAACATCAGAACCTATTTGTTCTCTTTTTTATTTGTGATCGGCAATATTGTTTTACCACAATTATGCCATTTCATCCCTAACGGAGGAGTAACATTATTACCAATTTATTTCTTTACTCTTATCGCAGCGTATAAATACGGACTCCGTGTTGGTTTATTAACTGCAATTTTATCACCCGTTATTAATTATTTTTTATTTGCTATGCCTTCGGCCGGTATGCTTCCACTAATCCTTGTTAAATCAAGTTTACTTGCCTTATCGGCTTCTGCTGCTGCCCATTACTGTAAAAAGATATCTTTACCGGCAATTATTATTGCTGTATTGGTATACCAATTTTTAGCAATTATTGCCGAATTGATTTTTACAGGCAGTATTCAAATAGCGCTTAATAGTTTCCGCACTGCTATACCCGGAATACTTATCCAAATGTTTGGAGGATACGCACTGTTGAAAAGCATAGCTAAAATTTAATTAAGATGACAAAAACTTTCGAAGAAATAATGGAACGTTTCCGCTCCATTGTTTTCCGGGATGAATTTGATATTATTGTAGCCATTGCTAATGGTGGAGTTGTTCCGGCTGCAATTATTAATCAACGACTGGAAAAAGAAATCTTTTTATTAAAAATAAATTTAAGAGATCAATATCAAAAGCCCAAATTTGATAAGCCACAATTATTGGCTCCTATCGACTTTGAGTATAAAGGGAAAAATATACTATTGGTGGAAGACCGTATTAAGACCGGATCAACCATAAAACTGGCATGTGAATTATTGAAAGAAGCAAATCTGATAAAAACATTTGCTGTCAATGGAAAAGCAGATTATTCATTATATAATGAGGAATGTTTTAAGTTCCCGTGGATCATTTAATTAGTTGAAAGTTGAAAATTGAAAATTACTATACGGTTCTTTGATTTTCAATTTTCAACTTTTAGCTTTCAACTTTCATGTTTTAATTTTCAACTAACAAAATTATGGAAAGAAGAGATTTTTTAAAGACAATAGCAATCGCTGGTGCTGCGGCAACAGTTCATCGCGCCGGAGCGATGGATATATTAAATCAATCGTGGAATAACAATGCAGGTGGTAAGATTGATATGGTTGCAGTTATGGGGGGTGAACCCGAAGAAATGTTTCGTAAAGCCATTGAAGAGATGGGAGGAATAAAACAGTTTATTAAACCCAGACAAAAAGTTGTGGTAAAGCCTAACATTGGTTGGGATCGCGCACCCGAATTAGCAGGGAATACCAACCCAAAATTAGTAGCTGAAATTGTAAAACAGTGTTTCTCTGCCGGAGCACAAGAAGTAACTGTTTTTGACCATACGTGTGACGACTGGGTAAAATCATATAAAACAAGTGGTATCGAAGAAGCCGCTAAAGCTGCCGGTGCAAAAGTAATGCCTGCGCATCTTGAGTCGTACTATAAATCGGTGTCGCTACCTAACGGGAAGAAATTGAAGAGTGCAAAAATACACGAAGCCATCATTAACGCCGATGTATGGATTAATGTGCCTATTTTAAAAAATCACGGTGGAGCAAACATGTCTATCTCTATGAAGAACCTTATGGGCATTGTATGGGATCGTGGTTTCTTCCATCAAAACGACCTTCAGCAATGTATTGCAGACATTTGTACATATGTCAAAAAACCTATATTGAATGTTGTAGATGGATACCGTATTCTCAAAACAAATGGACCCAGAGGGCGTTCGGCATCTGATGCTGTAGTTACCAAAGGCTTATTTATATCACAGGATATTGTAGCTGTTGATACCGCGGCAACAAAATTTTTCAATCAGGTACGTAGTATGCCGCTTGAAACCGTTGGACATCTGGCTAACGGACAAGCATTGCATTTGGGAACAATGGATATTGACAAATTAAATATCAAACGAATTAAGATGTAATTTTTCATGTTGAGAATTTCGCGCATTTGTGTTTCAATAATATGCTTTGCAATAATCACGTTCTATTTTCTTGATTTTACAGAGCTATTACCAGCCGGTTTTAACTGGTTAACCCGGATACAGATTGTTCCGGCTATTTTATCGGTCAGTATAATTACTTTACTTATATGGATTGTATTAACTTTATTGTTCGGTCGGGTTTATTGTTCGTCTGTCTGCCCTATGGGAATCTTTCAGGATGTAATAAACCGCATATCAAGACCGTTCAAAAATAAAAAACAGAAGCGGTTTAAATATTTGCAACCTAAAACAATTCTTCGATGGAGTATTTTAGCTCTCTGTACTCTCACTTTCATTTTTGGCTTATCGTTTATACTCGGATTACTTGATCCCTATAGTGCCTATGGCAGAATGATAACCAGTGTTTTTAAACCTGTTTATCTTGCAGGCAACAATCTATTGGAAAGTATTTTTACCCATTTTGACAACTATACTTTCTACAAAATGGATGTCTTTATTGCTAGTATGCTTACGTTTATCATTGGTTTATTAACGCTCTGTACAATTGGTTATTTAGCATGGAAACATGGGCGCTTGTGGTGTAACACCATGTGCCCGGTGGGAACATTGTTGGGCTTCATGAGTAAATTTTCTATTTTAAAAATAAGAATAAACACTGCCAACTGTACAAATTGTGGAAGATGCATGCGTGCTTGTAAAAGCTCCTGCATCAATGTTAAGGAGCATCAAATAGATCATTCTCGATGTGTAACCTGCTTTAACTGCCTGGACGCGTGTAAAGACAATGCCATTTCTTACACATTACCTAAGAAGGGAAAGAAATCTCCGGATATGGATAAATCCAAACGAAGATTTATTGCTGCGGGTATTTCAACGGCAGCCATTGCCCCTAAGGCAGTTCAGGCTCAGGTTAATTCGGTTTTAAATAACGGTAAGATTTATTACAAGAAAGAACATCCGATAACACCACCGGGATCTATTAGCCATAAGAATTTTCAAAATCATTGTACTTCTTGTCATCTATGCGTAAGTAAATGTCCTGCAAATATTTTAAAGCCGGCATTTATGGAATATGGTTTGAGTGGGATTATGCAACCTACAATAAACTTCGAGAAAGGTTTTTGCAATTTCGATTGTACGATATGCAGCGATATCTGTCCTAATGGGGCTATAAAACCGCTGACTGTTGAAGAAAAGCATCTCACCCAAATGGGATATGTGGTTTTTTTGCTGAATAATTGCATCGTTTATGCAGATGGAACAAGTTGCGGGGCATGCTCTGAACATTGTCCAACTCAGGCAGTATCCATGAAACCTTATAAAGATGGATTAACGCTACCGGAAGTTGATACGGAAATTTGTGTTGGATGCGGTGGATGCGAGTATGTTTGCCCTACCTACCCGAAAGCTATTTATATTGAAGGTAATCCGGTACACAAAGAAGCCAAACCCTTCCATGATCCGGAAATGAAAGAGTTAGATATTGATGAATTCGGGTTTTAAAAGAAGCAAAAAGTAAGAATGATGAAAGAGTTAAAACATGATAAGATTAAAGACGAATGGAGAGAGAAAAAATAATTATTTATCAGGTATTTACTCGTTTATTCGGAAACGATAACAATCATTGTATACATAACGGAAACATTCAGATTAACGGATGTGGTAAAATGGCTGACTTCACAGATCAGGCACTAACAGAAATAAGCAAATTTGGGGCAACTCATATCTGGTATACAGGGATTATTGAACATGCTACCCAAACCAATTACGAAAAATATAAGATTCGTCCGGATCATCCGGCCGTTGTAAAGGGCAAAGCAGGATCACCGTATGCGATTAAAGATTATTACGATGTTGATCCTGACATGGCCGTTGATGTTCCGGAAAGAATGAAAGAATTCGAGGATCTGGTAAGCCGTAGTCATACAAACAACCTGAAAGTTATTATTGACTTTGTACCAAATCATGTGGCTCGCCAGTATCACTCGGATGTACAACCCGATGGTAGCATTGACTTGGGTGCAAATGATGACCAAACAGTATCTTTTAGCCAGTATAACAATTTTTACTATATCCCAGGTAAAAAGCTTCAGGCTCAATTTGATATGACTGCCGGAGCACCGGAACCTTACAATGAAAACCCTGCGAAAGCTACCGGCAATGACCGGTTTGATCCCTACCCTACTATTAACGATTGGTACGAAACCATAAAGCTTAATTATGGGATAGATTATAGTAACGGAGGCTGCAAACATTTTGATCCCACACCGGATACCTGGCTAAAAATGTTGGATATTCTTTTATTCTGGTCTTCTAAAGGGATTGATGGTTTCCGGTGCGACATGGCAGAAATGGTACCTGTAGAATTTTGGGAATGGGTAATACCAAAGGTAAAGGAAACTTATCCGAATATTATTTTCATTGCCGAAATCTATAATCGCATGGCATACAGGGATTACCTTTACAAAGGTAAATTCGATTATTTATATGATAAAATAGGACTTTACGATACACTACGAAACATAATAAGTGGATATGATTCTGCCAAAGCCATTACCCGCAGTTGGCATTCGTTAAACGGTATGGAGAAAAGAATGCTTAACTTCTTAGAAAACCACGATGAACAACGAATTGCTTCTAACTTTTTTGCCGGCAATCCATTTAAAGGAATACCGGGGTTTATTGTGGCAGCTTGCATGAACACTAATCCTGTAATGATCTATTTTGGTCAGGAGTTTGGCGAACCCGGCATGGATAACGAAGGGTTTAGTGGCCAAGACGGACGAACCACCATCTTCGATTATTGGAGTGTGAAAAGTATTCGTCAATGGAGAAATGGCACTCTCACAGATGAGCAAAAAGCCCTTCGGGATATCTATCACAGAATTCTCACTATTTGTAACAATGAAAAAGCTATCAGCGAAGGGGAGTTTTTCGATTTGATGTATGCCAACGAAAATGGTTGGCGGTTCAATGAGCACAAACAGTATGTGTTTCTTCGTAAACATGAAAAAGAATTATTATTGATTGTGGTTAATTTCGATTCTAATTCGGTAGATATAGCAATAAACATACCATCGCATGCTTTTGATTATTTACAAATACCACCCCTAGAAGAATGTTCGGCAATAGATTTGTTAACTGATAAAGAAGAAAAGATTAGTTTTCTGCCGTATAAGGCTACGGATGTGGTAGTAGAGGGATATAGTGGGAAGGTGCTGAAGATAAAATTAATTTAAAGGCTCGCCCCTACACCATGCGGCATTATTTCTTCTCCTGCGTCATCAACGAAACCACAATTATCGCGATAATTGATAACGGCAATGCAAATACTATCGGATCGATCAATGAAAACGGATATGCTTCAATCAACACATCTCTGCCAAATATAGCCTTACATATACCTAAAGCTGCCGATTCTTTTTGGTGAAGAAACACCAAACAAAAAACACTTGCCAATGTACCTGTCAACAAACTAGCCAATGCACCTTTTCGGTTTGCCTTTTTCCAATAAAGAGCACAAAAATAAGAGGGCAGAAAAGCGGATGCACACACTCCCATAAACATAGCCGTACCACGGGCAATGATATCGTTGGGTAGCATGTAGCAAATAATATAACTCACTACGATAGTGAAAAGAATACCCAAACGGATAACACTTGTTAGCTTACCTTGCGAACGCGGCTTATATGTTCCGTATATATCCGAACCTACCGCAGCACCCATTGTATGGAACTGTGAACTTAACGTAGACATACTAGCCGAAAGAATGCACAGCATAAATATAGCCGCAAACCAGTTGGGCATGGCTTTATCAATAAAATATGGTATTATTTTATCTATATCTTTAATTATTTCTGTAGCCACTGCACCTTCGGTCTTTAAGAAAAATAAATTGCTTATAGAACCCACATGGTAGATTGCACCAACGGTAACCAAAATAAATAAACTACCAATCATAACACCACGGTTTAGCTGTTTACTACTTTTCACAGTCATGAAACGAACCACTAGTTGCGGTTGAGCTAAACAACCTATACCAACCCCCATAATAAGAGAAGTAACCAGTGAAAACCATTGAGGAGAGCCGGTAACAGGCATTCGGGTCCATCCCTGATGACCTAGTTCCTTTAGAGGTTCGGGAACCAGATAGGCAATATCAGTCAATTCTTTATTAGCTTCAGTAAATCCTACTCCCAATACCTTGTACACACCAAAGATTAGAAACAGCATACAGCAAAACATTATCACAGCCTGAAGAGCATCGGTGTACATTACACCTTTTATTCCTCCGGCAATAACATATGCTGCTACCACCAAAGTAAACACAAGTAAGGCTACATTAAAATCAATACGGAATATTTGTTCTATAAATACGGCTCCTCCCTTCATTACCACAGCAGCATACAAGGGCATTCCAGTAAATATGACAGCCGCTACAAATACCCGGATTGTACGCGAGTGATAATACCGTCCCAGCAATTGCGGAAAGGTACTCACATTGAGTTTCGCCCCTAACCTGCGTGTTCGCAGACCAAAGAAAATAAAGGCGATCACTACTCCCACAAACATATTGAGGAAGCAGAGCCATTGTATTCCCATACCGAAGGCTGCAGATACTCCTCCGAAACCAACTATTGCCGAAGCAGAAATAAAGGTGGCACCATAGGATAGTGCCATTATAATAGGATTCATTTCGCGCCCGCCTACCAGATAATCGCTGGAAGTAGTGGTTTTTCGATATCCCAAAAAGCCTAGAAATGCTAAAGTTAAAAGGTATACAACTACTATTAGTCCAAGTACAAAGGTGTTCATTGTGTTTCGTCTTTATTATTATCCTTATTCCAATATCTAATACCGTACCAAATAGAAAAAATTACGCATACCACTGATAGTAGATAAGGTAAATATATTAACGGATCTTCAATTCCAAACATTTTGCGTGTATTTTGATTTAATTTCGCACAAATGTAAGGAATATAATGTTTTAAAGAAACAAAACAATCAAAATATCAATGAATATTGAACAGATAGTATAAAAACAGAATATTTATAATCAGAATCGATTATAATGAATCCAAAATATCCATTCCTCTCTGCCCTACGGGCTCCTCTCCCCTCAAGGGAGAGGAGTTCCATGCAAGATATTTATTATTCAAATAAATCAAAACAACTTCAACTTATTCTTCTGTGCTTCTTCCAATGGTACAATCTCTTCTTTCGAATCATTCTTCTTCTCCCTCAACGCCTTATAAGTAGCATTCAATTTGTGTACAAAGTCCGCTTTCGTTTCAGGATTCAATAACCTACCGGCTACCCCTGCATTTTGAGAAGCATCTTTTAAATGAACCACAGGACCGCCATAAACAGGAGCTATTTTAAGGGCTGTATGAAGTTGTGAAGTTGTTGCCCCACCAATCAACAGGGGGATATTCAATCCGGCTTTTTCCAGTTCCAGCGCTACGTTTACCATTTCTTCCAGAGAAGGAGTTATCAGTCCGCTAAGTCCTATCATATCCACTTTATGATCAATCGCTTGCTGAACAATTGTTTCGGCAGGTACCATAACGCCCAGATCTATAATCTCATAACCGTTACAGGCCATTACAACAGAAACGATGTTCTTTCCAATATCATGAACATCCCCTTTTACAGTAGCTAGCAATACCCTGCCCGCCGATGAAGCACTTTCCTGTTTTTCCGACTCGATAATCGGCTGAAGTATTGAAACCGCTTTCTTCATGGTACGGGCAGTTTTTACCACTTGCGGAAGGAACATCTTTCCGGCGCCAAACAGTTCTCCAACATAATTCATTCCTCCCATTAACGATCCTTCGATTATATCTACTGCCTTATTGTATTTTTTAAGAGCTTCCGCGAGGTCTTCTTCCAGATAATCACCAACACCTTTTACTAATGTATATCTCAACCGTTCTTCCAAAGAACCCAAACGCCATTCATCCTGCTTCTTTTCTTTAATTGATCCTGCCGATGAGGATTTCATTGTATCGGCAAGTTCAATCAACCGTTCAGCTGCATCGGGACGTCTGTTCAAGACAACATCTTCAATCTTTTCCAATATATCCTGAGGTATATCGGTGTACAACACAGAAGTTGCCGGATTCACGATTCCCATATCTAACCCCTCACGGATAGCATGATAAAGGAAAACGGCATGCATTGCTTCGCGGATATAATTATTACCACGGAAAGAAAATGAAAGATTGCTAATCCCACCGCTAATATACGCGCCTGGGAGATTTTTTTTAATCCAACCAACTGAATTAATAAAATCAACCGCATAATTGTTGTGCTCTTCCATACCGGTGGCAATGGCCAGCACATTGGGATCAAAAATTATATCATAAGGATTAAATCCGACCTTATCCACCAAGAGACGGTAAGCACGTTCGCAAACCTCAATCTTTCGCTCAAAAGTATCTGCTTGCCCTTTCTCATCAAATGCCATAACCACTACGGCCGCACCATATTGCTTAACTGTACGGGCATATCCGAGAAATTTTTCTTCTCCTTCTTTTAGCGAAATAGAATTGATGATCGGTTTACCCTGAACACATTTTAATCCGGCCAGAATAACTTCCCACTTAGAAGAATCAATCATAACAGGCACACGGGCTATTTCCGGTTCGGATGCAATCAGATTAAGGAAGGTAGTCATTTCCTGTACGGCATCCAATAATCCATCGTCCATATTGATATCGATGATCAATGCGCCATCTTCCACTTGTTTGCGGGCAATGGATAAAGCTTCATCGTAACTCTTTTCTTGTATCAACCGAAGAAATTTACGAGACCCGGCCACATTGCATCTTTCACCAATATTGATGAAATTCATTTCCGGTTTTACCTCCAATAATTCGAGACCCGATAGCCATAGCACATCAGGTTTAGCAACCGGGATATGAGGTTTGGCATTTGCAATCAATGCCGGATACTCTGCAATATATTCGTTAGTGGTTCCGCAGCAACCTCCAATGATATTAATTAAACCTTCATCAATATATTCTTTTACTTGTGTTGCCATCTCCTGTGGTGTTTGGTCATAACCACCTAAACTATTCGGAAGACCGGCATTGGGGTATGCACTGATGTAATATGGGGCACGAGAAGCCAGTTGCTTTAAGAATGGCTTTAGCTGACTGGCTCCGAAGGAACAGTTTAACCCAATGGAAAAGATATTCGCATGCTGTACAGATGCCAGAAAAGCATCTAATGTTTGTCCGGATAATGTTCTGCCTCCGGTATCGGATACGGTAATTGAAAGCATCAGGGGAACTTTCCGATTCCTTAATTTCATTGCTTCGTTGGCGGCGTATAGGGCAGCTTTTGCATTGAGGGTATCGAAAATAGTTTCAATGAGAACAGCGTCTACTCCCCCTTCCAATAACGCCAGTATTTGTTCCAGATAGGCTGATGCGACATCATCATAGGTAACAGAGCGAAAGGCAGGGTTATTTACATCGGGAGACATGGATGTTGTTTTATTTGTAGGTCCAACAGAGCCTGCTACGAATCGTGGCTTCTCCGGTGTCTTTTTTGTATATTCGTTGGCTATTGTACGAGCCAGCTTTGCTGCTTCCCGATTAATTTCTGTTACCAGATGTTCAACATGATAATCAGAAAGAGAAATAGAAGTGGCATTAAATGTATTGGTTTCGATAATATCTGCTCCTGCTTTCAGGTATTTCCGGTGAATATCTGTAATAACATCCGGACGGGTAATGTTCAATATATCATTATTCCCTTTCATTTGTCCGGTGATATCTTTGAATCTTTCTCCACGAAAATCTTCTTCTTTGAGGTTATATTGTTGGATCATGGTGCCCATAGCGCCATCCAATATAAGAATTCTATCACCAATAATATTATCTATACTTTTCTTCATTCCTTGCTCTAATATATATAATTGAAACGCGGATTAACGCGGATTAAATAGTAATTATATAAATAACCGGCGTCAATCCGCGTTAATCCGCGTTTCAAAATATCAATAACTTTTTCTTATTCTATCCATATCCCGTTTGTCATCTTTCTCCTTCAACGACTCGCGTTTATCATATTGTTTTTTCCCTTTAGCCAGTGCAATCACCACTTTTGCTAAACCTTTTTCATTTATAAACATTCGGGCCGGCACAATGGTAAATCCGGTTTCTTTTGTTGCTTTTTCAAGTTTTTTTAATTCTTTTCTATTCAATAACAGTTTACGGTCTCTCCGTACAGAATGATTATTGTACGAACCGTAAAAGTATTCGGTTATGTGCATATTTTTCACCCACAGCTCTCCACGGGAAAAGAAGCAGTAGGTATCTACTAAACTGACCTTACCCAAGCGAATGGATTTTATTTCAGTTCCGGTAAGTACAATGCCCGCCGTAAAAGTTTCTACAAACTCATAATCGAACGATGCACGTTTATTTTTTATATTTACAGCAGGCTGTTTCATTTTTATCAGTAGGGTTAGGGATTAGTAGCTACTAGTAATTTCTCGAATATAAATTGAATGAGTAAAGGGCAACTTATTAATATTATTGAAGCGATAATACTGAAACCCAATCTGGCTTCTTCTTTAATTTGCAACAAAATGCCTGCTCCTATCCATACAACATATATTGTATAAAATTGGAATATCAATCCGAGAACACTAAAGTCCGGGAAAAAACCAACGACAAAGTTAATTAAAAAAGAAACAACAAGCGAATAACCTGCAAACTGATAGGTTAAAGAAATATTATCTTTTAGTCCGAAATATCTGTATCCTATTTCATTTATTAAATGGGAAGCCGAAAAATAACCTCCAAACAATGAAACAGCTAAAACACAACAACGCGTCATAGCTATCTGGAAACTTTCCGGCTCACCCCAACCGTGTCTTATTAAGACGCCTATGAAAACGGCAAGAGCGCATAATCCAATCATGGGATAAACAAAGTTTACGAAAATCTTTTGTTTATCCTCTCCTAACAAAATTTCCTCCCAGGCCTTAACCGGAGAGGAAAGAAGTTTTATTGCGAGTTTAAAAAGTGAATGGTAATTCAACGTTATGGTTGTAACTTGATTTTGATTTTTTCCAGTTGTCTTGAATCTAAGTTCTCATTATCTAACAATAAATAAACAGAATCGTTAGAAGATCCGAATGGCTTTAATTCAGGATATTCATGCTCCATTTGACGCACTGAAGGAGCCCGAAAACTTACTCCGGCAGTAAGGTATTTGGCTTTATTTTCATCAGATGGTATTTCTGTTAAATTCATCACTTTAGCTTTTATAGTTTCATTTTCAACACCGGTTATGCACAACTTGAAATCACTAAGTTTAAATTCATCTTCATATACCAAACCCCTTATATATGTATCAAGATAAGAACCACCAAAAGCCATTAAATCTACCTGAACTTTTGTTTTTGTATCCAATGGTGTAGTCATAAAATCACTATACTCTTGCGATACATAGAAATATCCTGGAGACACAACCTGGTAAACATAATCACTGGCAAATAATACATCATATTCTGTTTTATCTTTTTCATATACCTCACCTTCGGCAAAATAGAAACATGCAAGTGCTCTTGTAGGGGTAAACTTATCTCCACCTGTTAAAGTAATTTCCATAGCTCCCGGATTTTTCACATTGAGAGTGAGCCCATTGTCGGTTTTAACGTTAAGACCAACGCCCATAAAGCCTCCGGTAATAGTAACATAATCCACCACATCAGGTTGCGGAATGCTTTCCCCCGAATCCAAACAAGAAGTAAAACTGAATCCCATAAAAACGGTAAGCACCGCTAACATCAAAATTCTCATTGCTTTCATAAATTTATCCTATTTTTTTATGTGTTTTTTTAGGTATGCAAATTTAAATAAACCAAAAGAGACGCACACCATTATCTCCTTTTTTTAATCTATCTTAAGACTAAATGCAGAGATAAGCGAAATACTGCATCATTCTTTTATTATTTTATTAAATAATTCCGCAACGCCTCTCCTTTAATCACTAATTAAAGCGTTGGCATAAAGAATTTTACCCAACGCTTTGTTATGTGCAATATTTCACCTGTTTTTATGACACCACATCACAAATAACTGATTTGCACATGGGCATAAAAGTAGAACAAAAACATCAAACCATCAACCATAAACTAAACAATCTGAATATTAACACCGTTTACCTGATATTGACGGCAATGATTAAGAACTTCTATAATTACATTG
>DAIMFE010000085.1:0-14558 GCA_036724805.1 Bacteroides sp. | reverse complement strand
TAGTGCCCGCATAAGGTCGGAAAAGTGGTCGGCCATGCTCCGAATTATGCAAACAACATAACATATAAGAAAAGATAATATCAAAAGAAGAAAAAGAAAAGAAGAAAAATATAATCGAAAAATTGAATTGTGCGATTTTTTAATTTGAATTGTACATAAAAACACGGTTTAATTAACTTTTAAACCGTGTTTTTATATGATTTAGTTTACATCAGGACAAAATCAGAAGCAATGTACAGCTCATTGATGAACTGCAACGTATCTTCCAAAACGACACAATCCCAGAACTGGAAGAAACATTCCAATACATAGCCGGACAAGGATTCAGACCACAGAAAAACATAGGGTGGTTCATTCAGAACCTCAAAAAGAAGATAGAAAATACCTTCGTTTTGATTATGTTACACAATCAAAACGAAGGTATTATGAAACAATCTGACTATATCGAATGGGATAATCTGATATATGGAGAGGACTTTGACGGAGAGAGTCCGGATACACTTACGCCATTGAAAAAAACGCTTAGACCTTATGGTCAAGCGAATAAAAGAGTTTGATGAATATGCAACAATATAACCCATCAGGATATTGCTGGAGTTATCTTCTTCTACACTGTTAAAAAAACAATATTTTGAATATTAAAATCATATCTAATCTATAATTTTTGTTTCCTTTTCATTATATTTGAATCGTTAATTTTAAAAAAGGAGGTCTTTATGAAACATTTAATTTATCCTTTAGCATTTATGGGTATATTCATTTTAAATGCATGTACACAAGAAAATGAGATTATAAAGCAAGACCAACAAATAGAAAGTGCTTGTCAAGCTAATATTTTGTTTTCTGAAGCACAAAACTTAATTTTAAGTAATCCAAAAAATGAAGATAAAATAAAATCATTTTTTAATAGAGATTGGGGGATATGTTCAACTACTAAAAGCAGAAGTCTTTCTTCATTTGAAGATAAATACCAAAACTACCTTGAAAAGCATAATATTACAGACAATGAACTCTGTAATTATCTTGAAGAAAATCCATTTGAATTAATACCTTTTGTTCAAGAGGTTTCATCTCAAAACTTCAGTAAATATTATGAGCTATTACTTTCCATACCAAATATAGACTCATTAATTACAGAAATTTATAATGACATTAATTTGACTTCTGTAGAAAAGTCTATGCTTATTTTATTAATGAGTTCTGAAATAAACCCTGAAACTCCAATGGCAAGAAGTATATGGAGTTGTATAAAAAGACATACAAAGCTTACCACCATTGCAGTAAAAGCAACTGCAATGTCATTTCTTGATATACAAGCAAGCGTTGAATACTCTGAAAGAGAACTAAAAAATATGGGGTCTGAATATGATTGTTAAAGCCATGAAAAATATAAAACAAATAATTATTATAACATTGTTAAGCATAATAGTGCTAGGTTATCTCTGTTCTTTTGGAGAAGTTTATTCTTATATACAAAGTGCGCTCATTCTTTTTCTATTAGTAATTTGTTTACCTTTAACAATTTACCAATATAACACTAAAAAAAGAAAAAAAATAACACATGACAAACATATTAGATAATCGTTGCTTTAGACAAAAGCACTTTAGGGATTTATTCACATAACCGCAAGTTGCGGGTTTACTTTCGGTGTGGTGTCCTTTCTGCGTGGGCTGTTTAGCGATTGGATATAAAAATTGGTGCTAAACAGCACCAATTTTCCATTCATAGTCACCATCCGGTCAACGCAAAATGTACAATTCAATTTTAAATAGAAACGTGTGTGATTTATGTGCAAACGCTTTATTTATAGGCTTTTTAACTGTTTTTAGTGGAATAAAAAAATGCACAATTTATTCTTTACGCCATAAAAATCCACTATCTCATGTTTCTTTCAATTCTTGTCTCGGCATGTATTTATCCCAGCGGAATGCCGCCCTGCATAGCGTGCCGCCCTACACCATTAGCATACTTTAACAGTTAATTCATAATTCATAATTCATAATTCATAATTATATATCTATCTTTGCACGCTCAAATAACATTTTATATATTTTAAAGATCTAAGAATTATGTATTTAGATTCAGCCAAAAAAAAGGAAATCTTTGAAAAATACGGAAAGTCTAACACTGATACTGGCTCACCTGAGGCGCAGATAGCATTGTTTTCGTATCGTATTTCTCGCCTTACTGAGCATATGAAGCTCAATAGAAAAGATTATAGCACCGAAAGAGCTTTAACAATGTTGGTAGGAAAGCGCCGTGGATTGCTTGACTATCTTAAAGACAATGACATCGAAAGATATCGTGCAATTGTTAAAGAACTTGGCCTAAGAAAGTAATTAACTGCTTTCTTGCGAAAGAATTGAGAGGGGGTAATCAACAAAGGTTATCCCTTTTTTAGTTTAAAGCATTCTAATTGTTTGCGTTTTTTTAATTAAGTTTGCATAAAGATAAATTTAAGAAGCCATGGATTCTCAACTCTTAAAAAAGCTACAATATAAAATAAAGTCCACCATTAAAGACCATCAAATAAAAAAACGGTTGGAGCTATTAAGAAAGGATATTCTTGAATATTATCGCGACCGCGCAATTACAGATGAAGAAATAAAAACTATTCTTAATTATTTAAAGAATCATCCACTCGAAAATTTGCTGAAACCGGATCATAGGCCCCATAAGAAATACCTCAAGAAGGAAGCTCGATTTATCTTCGATCCGGTTTATGGAATGCCGTATGTAGATCACGAAGGGAAAAAACTCTATTTCCCCCAAAAGATTACCCTCAAAACCCAGAAAAAAATGTATCTCGATTTGGTTGAAGAGCAGTTGCCGGATTCGCCACATTGCTATGTTACCCCGGATTTCTCTGTAAACGAAGGCGATGTTTTGTTCGATGTAGGCAGCGCGGAAGCAAATTTTGCCCTATCAAATATCGAAAAAGCCAGTCGTGTTGTTCTGTTTGAAGCAAGCGAAACATGGATTAAACCCTTGAAAGCAACATTCGCACCCTGGAAAGACAAGATTACCATTGTACCCAAATATGTATCAAACTTTAACAACAGCAGCACTATTACAATAGATGCATTTGTAAAAGAATATGGTAGCCGTTTTATCCCTGATTTTGTTAAAATGGATGTAGAAGGAGCCGAAATGGATGTTTTAAACGGCATGAAGGAATGTTTGGTAGAGCATAAACCTAAACTTGCTGTTACCACCTACCATAAGAAGAATGATTTCGAAGAGATTTCTTATTTTCTATCCAATCTTGGATTTAACATAAGAGCTTCTACGGGAGTAACATTAATTAATGAAGATGGATTAAGTGTGCCTTACTTTAGGAAGGCTTTAATCAGAGCCTCTGTAAAATAAATGCAGGAACAAGAAGAAGGATTAAAAGAAAAAACAGCCCGAGGACTGTTCTGGGGAGGGTTGAGTAACGGCATTCAGCAATTACTTAATTTAATATTCGGTATATTGCTGGCAAGAATCCTTTCTCGCTCCGATTATGGAATGATTGGTATGTTAACGATTTTTTCTTTAATCGCAAGCTCTTTGCAAGAAAGTGGGTTCACCGCGGCACTTGCCAACAAAAAAGAAATCCGGCATAAAGACTACAACGCGGTTTTTTGGTTCAGTATCCTCATCGCGCTTTCTTTATATATCATTCTTTATTTCTGCGCGCCACTCATCGCAAAGTTTTACAACGTTCCCGAGCTTACTGCTTTAGCCCGTTATTCCTTTCTTGGATTCCTTATATCCAGTTTGGGTACAGCCCAAAGTGCTTATCTGTTTCGTAAAATAATGGCCAGGCAGCGGGCAATGTCTATGATGATCAGTATAATAACATCCGGAATAATAGGAGTAATTTTAGCACTTAATGGAATGTCTTACTGGGGAATTGCAACTCAAAACTTGATATACATATCCTGTACAACCTGCTGCTATTGGTTCTTCTCAGACTGGCGCCCGACTTTCCATATAGATTTTCGCCCGATTAAGCAAATGATTTCCTTTAGCAGTAAACTACTTATAACAAATATTTTTGGTCATATAAATTACAATATACTATCTGTTATCATTGGAAAGTTCTACACAGAGGAAGAAGTTGGTGATTTTAATCAGGCAAACAAATGGAATTTCATGGGTTATTCGGTAGTTGCCGGAATGGTTAATGGCGTTGCGCAGCCTATCTTAGCCAGCGTGGTTGACGATAGGAAACGGCAAAGACGTGTTTTTCGTAAGATGCTGCGGTTCACGGCATTTGTGGCTTTTCCCTCCATGTTTGGTTTATCTCTTATAACCCCCGAATTAATCACCATTACCATTACCTCTAAATGGGAAATGAGTGCGGAAATATTGAGGATTCTTTGTGTAGGAAGTGCTTTTACATCTATCGTAAGTCTTTACAGCAATCTTATAATTAGTAAAGGAAAATCCGGCGTATACATGAAATCAACAATTGCTCTGGGTATTATTCAGTGTATTGTTATGTTCTGTTGTTATCCATATGGAGTTCTTACCATGGTTAAAATTTATGTATGCATAAATATCTTCTGGCTTCTGGTATGGCAATATTTTGTATGGAAAGAAATACGGCTAAGTTTCTTCCTGGCCATGAAAGATATTCTCCCTTATGCCGTTATTGCGGGAGGCGTTATGCTTGGCACCGGATATATTACAAGTTTCCTGACAAATATATATATCATTCTTGTTGCTAAAATAACAATAGCAGCAGCGGCCTATTCGGCTATTATGTGGATAAGCGGTTCTGTAACCTTCAAAGAAAGTTTCAATTATTTTTATAAGGGCAAGCCATGAAGAAGGTTTCGATAGTATTATGTACATACAATGGAGAACTATATCTGCGCGAGCAATTGGATTCTTTAGTAAGCCAAAGTTATCCTGTTTATGAATTAATAATACAAGATGATTGTTCTACAGATAATACTTTAAATATAGTAAAAGAATACATTCGCAGTTATCCTGATGTCAACATAAAAGTTTATTCTAATACCGAAACATTGGGTTATAACCGAAACTTTATGTCGGCTTGCCAAAAAACACAAGGTGATTTTATTCTTCCCTGCGACCAGGATGATATATGGAAACCTCACAAGGTGGAGCGTTTGATTGCCGAAATGGGCGATGATTGCTCTTTAATCTTTCATAATTCTTTATTATTTAGCGGAGATAAGAATATGGGAAAACTGCATACAAAGGCATTGCCGGAATATTCTCCTCCTATAAAAGCCCTGTTGATGCCCCAAAGCTATGGGCATCAAATGATGTTCGGAAAAGAAGTATTGCCTTTTCTGAAAAAATTTCAAGGTTTAAACCTCTCTTATGATTACTTTATATATACCCTATGCGTTAGCTTGGGAAAGATAAAATATTTGGATGAAGCATTAGTTTGCTGGCGCAGACACACTACTGCCGCAACCTTTTCGGGTAGAAATATTTCTGATAACAAAATTTATGGCTATATTCGTGCCATTCGTTCTCTGTTTATTCGTTCCAACAGGCAAACTACCGAGAAATACTTTAAACTTTGTACTGAAATAGATTTTAAGGATAAAGATTTAAATAGAATAACCCGTTATATGAGTCGTGGAACATTGTGGCAAGTTATTAGGGTGAGTATTATTTGTTTAAGGTATCGACATTCATTAGCTCCTGAGACAAAAGGAATTTTACAGTACGTTAGAAGTTTGTTTGTTCCCTTGTTTTTTATTCGCGACCATGGGCGTTACATTTTAAAGAACTGATATCGATGGAAATTATACCTGTTTTCTTTACATTCAACAGAAATTATTTGCTAGCTGCTGAGGTTGCGATCTTTTCAATGCTTCAAAACGCTTCGCCCAAGTATGAATATCGGTTATATGTACTTCATACAGATATATCCGAAACCTATCAGAAGGAGTTGATGAAGCCGGTAAATAAGTTTAAGAATGCTTCTCTTGAATTTATTGACACCTCCTTATACGATGATAATGAAGAGATAATGGAGAGTAAATCCCACTATTCCAAAGAGATATATTACAAATTGATCGCATCCGAAATCTTTTTAATGTACGATCGGATCATATGCTCGGATGTAGATGTTGCTTTTACGGGGGATATTTCGGAATCTTTTTTCATGTTTAAAGACGAGTTCTTTTATTTTGCCGGGGTAGGGCAGATACTCAATAGTGGTAGGATGAAAAGTTACGAGAAAGACTTTACTTCCGAAGAAATAGAAATTCTAAAAAAAGAAATCTGCGCCGGGTATTTATTGATGAATTTGGATGCTATCCGAAAAAATAAGATGCAAAGCAAGCTAACCTCCTTTTACAAAGAAAATTATAAACGGTTGCGACTTCCGGAACAGGATTGCATTATTTTATGTTGTTGGCCGGATATCAGATATCTCCCTGTTAAGTATGGCATTGATAGTAATTTTTATAGTGAAGACCCGAAACATGTCTCTTTTTTTCGCGGCAATGATTACATGCCCGAAGATCATACCAAGGCGCTTGCCATTTTCGCTGCCGGATTAAAATCTCCGGTTCAGGTTCATTATATAGGAGTATTTAAACCTTGGAATAGCTTTTTTGCTTCCAGGCAACAATTATGGTTTCATTTTCTTTATAAATCCGGTTGTTTTAGCCGGTTCATAAAAGATATGCCTAAATTTGCAACTAAAAGATTAAAACGGTATAGTTTTAAGCGGTTCGTTTCTAAAATAAACCATCGCTTTTTAAAATCTCATTAATGTATATGGGTACAAAAGTACGTGTTATAGCATTGTATCTGCCACAGTATCATCCAATTCCCGAAAATGATTTATGGTGGGGAAAAGGGTTTACCGAATGGACCAATGTTGGCAAAGCAAAGCCATTGTTTCGTGGGCACGATCAGCCGAAGGTTCCTGCTGACCTGGGGTATTATGACCTCCGGTTGCCCGAAGCCCGGATTGCGCAGGCACGGTTGGCAAAGCAATATGGAATAGAAGGTTTCTGTTATTGGCACTACTGGTTTGGCAATGGGAAACAGCTGCTGCAACGCCCTTTTGAGGAAGTTTTAAAAACCGGCGAACCGGATTTCCCTTTCTGTCTGGCATGGGCTAATCACAGTTGGAAAGACAAACAATTTAACAAAGGAGGAACCAACCGCACACTGATTGAACAACTCTATCCGGGCGAGGATGATTATATTAAACATTTCAATTACTTGCTTCCGGCATTTAAGGATCATCGTTATATCCGGGTAGACAACAAGCCTGTATTTATGGTATATTCTCCCTCCGAACTACCATCGGCTAAACATTTTATCGAACTTTGGCAAAAACTGGCTAAAGATAACGGGTTGAAAGGGATTCATTTTGTTGCTCATACCTATCATGTGGGGGAAATAGAAAAGCAGAAAAATTTAGGATTCGATGGAGTAAATATTGTTCGTTTATTTGATGTCTTCAAAAAAGATTATTCGCTGTCGAAACGAATTTATATGAAAACAATGCGGATACTATTTAACAGAGGAAGAATTCTTGATTATGGCAAAGCGGCAGAATGCTTTTCAGGAGAAGAAGATTATCAGGATTTCTGTTATCCGACAATAATCCCTAACTGGGATCATTCACCACGTTCGGGGCGTTCGGGGCATATCTTGATTCACTCGTCTGCCGAAAAGTTTAGAAAGCATGTAGCAAAAACTTTCGATACAATAAAAGGTAAACCTCAGGATAAGCAGATTGTATTTTTAAAGTCATGGAATGAGTGGGCAGAAGGAAATTATATCGAACCGGATCTTACGCATGGCTTGGCTTACCTGGAGGCATTAAAAGAAACCATAGAAAAGTATAATAATACGGATTAAAAAATTGCTTATGACGTACGCTCCAATTCTTCTTTTTGTATATAATCGTCCTTCACATACCAGGCAATTAATTGCTTCCCTTAAGAATAACGATCTGGCTCGGGAAAGCCGGCTTTTTATCTACTCGGATGCTCCTAAAACGTTAGAAGATACAGCCATGGTGAATGAAGTACGCCAATTTATTCATACAATTGATGGGTTTGAAGAAGTAACTATCATAGAACGAAAAAAGAACCGGGGATTAGCAAACAGCATTGTTGATGGGGTAACTACTTTGATTAAACAATACGGTAGGGTTATTGTATTGGAAGATGATTTGGTAGTAGCTCCCTATTTTCTCCGGTTTATGAATGATGCATTAGAGAAATATAAAGACGAACCCCGCGTAGGACACATTCAGGCATGTGATTTTACTCAGGATGCTAATTTGCCTGATACCTTTTTAATAAAATGGACAGGAAGCTGGGGCTGGGGAACCTGGGAAAGAGCATGGCGTTTTTTCAATCCGAACGGCAAAATGTTACTTAAAGAACTAGAAGAACAGAAACAAACCTATACTTTCGATTTTAATGGGAAGTATGGGTACACACGGATGCTGCGCAAACAAACAGAAGGCAAAAACAACTCATGGGCCATTCGTTGGAATGCCAGTTTATTTTTAAACAATATTCTTTCTTTAAATGTTGGAAAATCATTAGTACAGAATAATGGTTTTGATGGCAGTGGAACAAACTGTGGAGGCGGCAACCTATACAGTGCCTCATTATGGATGAAGCCATTGCCCGTAAATGATATTCCGATAAAAGAAAATGTTACAGCGCGCAAAGCCTACGAACGGTATTATCAAAGAACAAATTCGTTTCTTGCTAAGGCTATGCGTAGAATTAAAAGAACCCTAAAAGGAGATTTCGGTAGATGAGAGTATTACTAATAAATACATCAGAGCGCATTGGTGGTGCGGCAATAGCAGCAAACCGACTAATGGAAGCGCTTAGAAATAATGGAATTAAGGCAAAATTGCTGGTTAGAGATAAGCAAACCGATCAGATTAGTGTAGTAAAATTAGAGCACGGTTGGGTGGAAGTATGGAACTTTGTTTGGGAACGTATTGTTATATGGATAGCCAATCGTTTCAGTAAACAAAATATTTTTGCAATAGATATCGCCAATACCGGCAATGATATAACTTCATTACCCGAATTCAGACAGGCGGATATTATACATCTGCATTGGATTAATCAGGGTATGTTATCATTGAAAGATATTCGAAAAATACTTGCTTCGGGCAAACCGGTTGTGTGGACACTGCATGATATGTGGCCCATTACAGGTATTTGCCATTATGCAGGCAAATGCGAACGCTATAAAGACGAATGTTACAGTTGTTCGTTTCTGAAGAGTAAGCATAAAAAGGATTTATCAACCCGTACTTTTTTAAAGAAGAAAAGAATATTCGAAAAAGGGCAGCTTACATTTATAGGTTGTAGCAAATGGATCAGTGGAAAAGCTACGGAAAGTGCTTTAACGGTCGACCAATCTATTCAGCATATCCCAAATCCGATCAATACAAATCTGTTTAAACCGGGTAATTCGTTGGAAGCAAGAAAGTTGTGCCATCTGCCGGAAAATAAGAAACTGATACTTTTTGGATCCGTAAAGGTTAGAGATAAACGTAAAGGTGTTGATTATCTGATTGAAGCATGTGATATCCTGGCTAAGAAATACCCGGATTTAATTGATTCGTTAGGGGTTGTTGTGTTCGGTTATCATTCCAAAGAGCTACAGGAAAAGATTCCATTTAAAGTTTATCCCATGGAATATGTAAAGACCGAACAGGAGATTGTAAAGATATACAATGCCGTGGATATGTTTGTTACTCCCTCTCTGGAAGACAATCTTCCGAATACTATAATGGAAGCAATGGCCTGTGGGGTTCCCTGTGTTGGTTTTGAGGTGGGAGGTATTCCGGAAATGATTGACCATTTGCACAATGGCTATATTGCCGAATACAAATCGGCCAATGATCTGGCCAACGGCATTTGCTGGATTCTTACTGAAGGCAATTATGAACCATTATCGCAGGAGGCTGTTAGAAAGGTTATGAATAATTATTCGGAAAAGATAATTGCCAGAAAATACCTCAACGTTTATAATAAAGTAACTAAAAAGAATGACTAAACATCCCACGCCAATCTTTTCAATCATTACTGTTACTTACAATGCCGAAAAAGTATTGGAAGATACCATTCAGAGTGTGATTTCCCAAACCTATCACCATATAGAATACATTATAGTGGATGGGGCATCTACCGATGGAACTTTGGCTATCATTGATAAATATAAACCTTATATAAAGAAAGTGATTTCTCAACCGGATAGGGGGTTGTACGATGCGATGAACAAGGGATTGAGGATTGCCGGAGGTGATTATATTTGCTTCCTGAATGCCGGAGATAGTTTAAAGGAAGATGAAACTTTGTTGAAAATGGTGCATTCCATTAAAAGCGAAGTCCTACCCGATGTGTTGTATGGGCAAACGGCTTTAGTAGATATCAACCGCCATTTTCTTAGAATGAGAAGATTAACAGCACCCAAAGTTTTAACGTGGGAAAGCTTTAAACAGGGAATGCTGGTTTGCCATCAGGCTTTCTTTGCGAAAAGAATTCTTGCCGAGCCTTACGATTTGCAATACAAATATTCTTCCGACTTCGACTGGTGCATCCGCGTTATGAAGAAATCCAAAAGGTTGCACAATACACACCTCACCCTTATTGATTACCTGGAAGAAGGGATAACAACAGAGAATCGTAAAGCATCATTGAGGGAAAGATTCAACATAATGGTGAAACACTATGGCTGGTTTTCCACCATTATGCATCATATATGGTTTGTTTTCAGATTAGCTTTCAAGCCGGGGCAATAATTCTTCCATTCCGGCCGAAGCTCCTTTCCTGATTACTTCAATAGACCTGGATGCATGTACATTTACATCATTCGGATCTATCAAATAAACTTTAGCCGATTTAGGTACATAATCGAGCAATCCGGCAGCAGGATATACATTCATGGATGTTCCTATTATCAAAAAGATATCAGCCTGTTGAACGTATTCGGCTGCTTTCTCAATTTTAGGCACTGCCTCGCCAAACCAAACAATGTACGGACGAAGTTGAGAGCCGTCACCAGCCAAATCACCTATCTTAATTTCATACTCTTCCGGTTCTAGCTCTTTGATGTATCTGATATCATCCGGATTATAACTGGAACAAACTTTCGTTAATTCTCCGTGCAGATGAATTACCTCCGTACTTCCTGCCCGTTCGTGCAGATTATCCACATTCTGGGTTATAACGGTTACATCAAATTGCTTTTCAAGCTCAGCAACAAGTTCGTGCCCATGGTTAGGCTTTACATCCAACAATTGCTTGCGGCGTTGGTTGTAAAATTCCAATACTAAAGCCGGGTTTCGCCGAAATCCTTCGGGCGTTGCCACCTGTTCAACGGGATATTTTTCCCATAAGCCTCCCGTGTCTCTGAAAGTACTTATACCACTTTCGGCACTCATGCCGGCACCCGATAAAATAACTAGTTTCTTCATAATTGATAGGATAAGAGGTAAGAAGCTTCTAACTCCTGTTACAAATATAACAATTATTCATAGTTAGGAGAAGCATACTTGAGCATAATAAGAATTTTTAAACACAAAATGGTTCAGCTTTCGAAGAAAAGGTTTACTTTTGCCAATTAATTGTAAAAACAAACTGTAAGTGATTACAGTAGCAAGATTAAAAAGAAATTATATGGATAAATTTAGTTACGCTATTGGCTTGGGCATAGGGCAGAACCTGCTGGGTATGGGAGCCAAAAACATCTCTGTTGATGATTTTGCGCAAGCGATAAGCGATGTATTGAATGGAAATCAAACAGCCATTTCTCATAATGAGGCAAGAGAAATAGTAAATCAATATTTTGCCGAATTCGAGAAAAAGGTATCTGCGGAGAATGTTGAAAAAGGAAAAGAGTTCCTTGCTAATAACAAACAGAAACCGGAAGTTAAAACGCTGCAAAGTGGTTTGCAGTATGAGGTAATTACCGAAGGTAATGGTAGAAAACCTAAATCTACCGACAGAGTAAAATGCCATTATGAAGGTACATTAATTGATGGTACCTTATTCGATAGCTCTATTCAGCGTGGCGAGCCTGCTGTGTTTGGAGTAAATCAGGTTATTCAAGGTTGGGTTGAAGCGCTTCAACTGATGACCGAAGGTTCAAAGTGGAGGTTGTATATTCCTTCTGAACTGGGATATGGTGCACAAGGTGCCGGAGAAATGATTCCGCCACACAGCACACTGATATTTGATGTTGAATTATTAGAAGTATTATAATAAATTAAATTAAAGCAAAATGAAGAAACTAAGTATTTTAATGGTTATCGCTGCTGCCATGAGTTTTGTTTCATGCGCACAAACACCCAAAGCTCAACTTAAAACTGACATCGACTCACTGTCTTACGCAACCGGTTTAGCCCGTACCGATGGATTAATGGACTATCTGGTTCGCCAATTAAGAATTGATACTACGTATATGGACGACTTCATGAAGGGCTTCATCAATGGTAGCCAGGGATATTCTGATAAAGATATTGCTTATGTAGCCGGTTTGCAGATTGGTCAAACAGTAAGTAAGCATTGGGTAGAAGGTATTAATCAACAAGTTTTTTCCGGAGACTCAACTAAAACGATTAACAGAAATGATATGATTGCCGGTTTTGTGGCCGGCGTAACCGGAAAAGACATGAAAATGCCTTTAATGGAAGCTCAGGGTTATTCTCAAACCGCAATGGATAAAGTAAGAGAAAAAGCTATTGAAGAACAATTCGGCGAAAACAGAAAAGCCGGAGAAGACTTTCTTGCTGCTAACAAAAACAAAGAAGGAGTAATTACTACTGCTAGCGGTTTACAATACAAGATTCTTACCAAAGGTAATGGCCCAATTCCAACAGCCGATGATCGTGTAAAAGTGAACTATCGGGGTACGTTAATTGATGGAACTCAATTTGATAGTTCGTATGACCGTAACGAGCCTTTCTCTACAAATGCCGGCCGTGGCGTTATCCAAGGATGGATAGAAACGCTTCAACTTATGCCCGTTGGTTCTAAATGGGAAATCTATGTTCCTGCTGATCTGGCTTATGGTAGCGGTGGTCAGGGAGAAATCAAACCTTTCTCTACTTTGATCTTCGAAATCGAGTTGTTGGAAATAGAGAAGTAGGTATTGCTTCGCTAGTAGATAAAGTAGATATCGCTTCGCTAGTAGATAAAGTAGATAAAGTAGATATCGCTTCGCTTAGAATAAAAGGAATAAAGGAGTTAGAAACTAAGTCCTTTATTCCTTTTTATTTTTTATTACCTTTATTGCGTTTGCCCGGTTTGTACCCATCCAAATGCAACGTGCTGTTTACCCAAATGCAACGTGCATTTTCGAATTAGCAACGTGCTGTTTGGAGAAATGCAACGTGCTGTTGAGACAAATGCAACGTGCTGTTTGGATTAGAAAGTCCTCAGGCCCGCCTCGTGTAATATCGTATATTCAAGGGCGGACACAAGGCCCGCCCCTACACCATGCGGCAAAAACTCTTTATCACCTTTATCACCTTTATTACCTCTATTACCTTTATCCCCTTTATCCCCCTTTCCCTCACTCTACCCTACTTTATTCCTCCAATCTATAGATAAATTAAAATAAATTCCTATATTTGCTTACAATTTGATAAAATAAAAACATAAATTATTAGATATGGAAAAGATCGACAATCTCGACAGGCAGATACTGGAAATTATTACCCAGAATGCTCGTATTCCTTTTAAAGACGTTGCGGCAGAATGTGGTGTTTCACGCGCAGCAATTCACCAGCGCGTACAGAGGCTTATCGATATGGGAGTGATCGTAGGGTCAGGATACAATGTAAACCCCAAAACACTAGGATATAGAACATGCACATATATCGGAATTATTTTGGAAAAAGGATCGATGTATAAAGAAGTTGTTGCTAAATTACATAATATCCCCGAAGTTGTTGAATGTCATTTTACTACCGGTCCGTATACTATACTAACAAAAGTGTATGCCCGCGACAACGAACATCTTATGGATTTGTTGAATAACAAAATGCAGGAAATACCCGGGGTAACAGCTACCGAAACTCTTATTTCTTTGGAGCAAAGTATCAAGAAGGAAATACCAATTCGTTTATAACAAGCACAATAAATGGAGTTCCTGAACGAATATCATTTATCCGGCCTTATTATAGGGATATCAACTTTCCTCATTATCGGTTTTTTTCATCCTGTGGTGGTTAAAGCAGAATATTATTGGGGAACTAAATGTTGGTGGATATTCCTTGTGCTTGGCATTGCGGGTGTAGCCGGATCGCTTTTGGTTAACAATATCTTAATCTCCTCATTATGTGGAGTATTTGCTTTCTCTTCATTTTGGACCATAAAAGAAGTGTTCGAACAAGAAGAGAGAGTTAAGAAAGGATGGTTTCCGAGAAATCCTAAAAGAAAGTATAAATTTTAAATATTCTCTTGCATATTCCGGAGAAAACCTATACTTTTGTAACCGCATCCGAGAAAAAAGGATACACGGGCTTTTAGCTCAGTTGGTTAGAGCAACAGACTCATAATCTGGAGGTCCTTGG
>DAIMFE010000084.1:0-14731 GCA_036724805.1 Bacteroides sp. | reverse complement strand
AACAATGATTTGATATTCAGTCTGTTTAGCTTGTCGTTGATATTGAATTGGTACATAGAATTTAATATACACAGGAGATTTTATACAAAAATGCTACCACACCTAACGCCACGCTCATTTTCAAATATTTATCTATCACATCACTCCCGAGAAGTGCCACAGCCTAGCAATCACCTAAAAAAATAAATCCAAGTGAGTCCAAGTGACTTTTGAGTCAGTTTTATATTGTTACTATCATAATAGGATATCCCTGTGCAGAAATCTATAAAACACCACTGCAATAATCAAACAAATACTTCCCTGAATTGCCTGGCACATTTCAACACTAATAAACTTCGTTACCCAGCCAATAAATACACTCCCTAACGGAAGTGTTCCCAGAGTTGCCATGGCAAAAAAGCCCATTACCCGCCCACGCATTTTACCGGATGAAACCGTTTGAACAATAGTATTGCATATCGGCATTACCGACATCACTCCATAGCCGCAAATAAAACACATTACCAGATACAATGAGAATATTCGCACCCGAGACATAATGATAAGCCCGGTTCCTAATATTAACAAATTGAAAAACAACACCCTTTTAAGACTTCCGCTATTCTTTTGCGATGCAATAAATAATGTACTAACCAGAGCCCCAAGACCAGTTATGGAAGTGATATAACCGTAGGCAGAAGCATCTCCTTCAAAAACATTCTGGGCAAAGTAAGGCTGCAAAGTGTTATAAGTTGTTACTAGCAATGAAACAAAAATGGCAAGGAGAAGAATATTTTTAATTTCAGGCTGATTCGTTGTATATTGCCACCCATTGCGTAACTCAATCCATACATTTGTTTTCTTTCCGGATTGTTGTTTCTTTGGTAAACGCAATAAACTAAGACAAATAATAACGGCGATGAAACTAACGGCATTAGATCCAAAACATATACCTGCACCCCATTTTGCAATCACAATTCCAGCCAGAGCAGGACCAATTAAACGGGTAAGATTATTAAGTGATGAATTCATGGCTATTGCACTTGGCAAATCTTGAGTGCCAACCAAATCATTTACCATTGCTTGCCGGGCAGGAACATCAAAAGCGTTAGCTATGCCAAGCATAAGTCCAAGAATAAGCAAAACCCATATAGAGCCATATCCCATAGAATACACTATGGCTAGTAAAACAGCTTGTATGGCGGATATAAATTGAGTAACCATAAGTACTCGATATCTGTTATACCTATCGGCAACAATACCGCCTGCAGGCGAAAGGATGAAAGAAGGAAATTGTTCGACAAAGGTAGCTAATCCAACCATCAATACAGAGTCTGTCATGGTGAATACAACCCATAGAATGGCAGTACGCTGCATCCACATTCCGATACGGGATATTAATTGTCCCGAAAAGAATAAGCTATAGTTACGGGACTTAAAAACTCTGAATGCATTTGAGAATTCCATGTTTGCAAATTTACACTGAATTTACTAAACACGGAAATTACTTGGTTTGTTTAAGCTAAGCAAGGAAGCCTTATGCTTAAAGTCAACACAATCGGAATGGTTGCTAATCTTGGTAACAAAATAAAATCTATTCGGATTCTTGCCACCTAAAACTACACTTTCAAGAAGAAGAGGTTGCTTTTAATAATTTGCGAGATGTACATCTCGGATATTGCGAGATGCACATCTCGCAAACTATTGAAAGCAATCTTTGATTATCTTCTCCAGTATCATCAACACATCAACAACAAGCCTTCGTAACTAAAAATAACACAAAACGGACTATCTCATTTTGAAGTGAGATAGCCTGTTTTGTTTTTATCAAGTAAAACGGAATATTGTCACAAAAAGCGTTACAATGCTCTAGAATTAATCAACACTTCATCAGGAATAGCATCGACACGAGTATAAATTGTGACATCCGAATAGTCCGGCATCCATGGATTAGCCGGCAGATTATGCTCCCGGGTTACTACTACCCAACTCATTTCACTATCAGTGAAACTATCCAAAAGATAGCTTTGACTCCACTGACCTGCGGCATGATCATAATCTCCTTTAATAATTGTGCCCAAATCTTCATCATACTCCATCAGGAATCGGCCTGTTAGATGACGCGTTTTCTCTGTATCAAGATTTTGATAGATGTCGAACACATGGTCTTTACGATTAAAAATAACATAGAAATAACGACTATCATTCATTTCTTCATCATTCCATTTTGTCATTTTCCATGTGCCGGCAATATCATTGTATGTTATGTTTCTTTTTTCAACAACACCTTCATCATCGTCACTGCACGACCAAATACCGCAAACCAAGGCTGCTAACAGCATGTATTTAAAAAATGTCTTCATTCATTTTATTGTTTATATTCTACATTTTAAATTATTTCGTCTTAATAATAACACGTAAACTCCGTTGGGATGGACGTATATTAATTCCGTCCAGAAGTAGCGAATATTCTATTTGTTTCATCGATTCAGAAGGAAGGTGTTTACCGTCAATCTCCACAACTAAATCAGCAATTTCTCCTGGAGCAATCACTTCCGGTTCGGTACGAAATGTAAGCCATACAGGTTTCATCCCCGCCATTGCACTTAGTCGCAAAGGAAGGTCTCCACCATTGATACACTCTATTCGTTCGATTTGTTGGGTGTTGGGCGCCATTCCATTAAACCGCATGACATTACGTTTTAGATACAAACTCCCCATAGCCACCGGATAATCTCTCCATTTATCCTTTGTAGGAGATACTTCACCGGAAATTGTCAACCGAGCAGATGGGTGAACGTTCGAGAAATCTGTATATACATATATCCGCCGCTTAAACGCCCCCGGATGATCTTTCGGATGATACCTGACAATGATCTTTCCTTTTTTCCCCGGCGCTATTGGTGCTTGAGCATACTCGGCAACAGCACACCCACAAGAGGTATTTACTTGTGTAATAGACAATGGTTTATTGCCAACATTCCGAAAGAAAAAAGTATATGCTTTCGGAGGGTCGTCTTCCGACATACGCTCTCCCTGTATTTCATACTGCTCAAATAGAAGAGACGGATTCTTATCCAAGGGAGGATTTGCTATTGAGTCGAGAATATCCTCTAGAGGATCAGTAGCCTGTGCTCCAACCCGAAGCACGGCTATCAATCCTAATAATATGACATATACTCGAAGTAGCATACTTACTTTACTTTATATTAAAACCAGCCATTATCGTTTGCTACTTTACGAACAGTGATATGAGCAGTTTGACTTTCGCCCGTGCTTGACGTTACTGTGAAAGTTGTTGATCCCATCGCTACTCCACGAACCGTTATGGTGTGGCCTTCAACTGTTACTGTAGCTATAGAGCTATTGGCTGATGTTGCTGTAAAGGTGCTAGTTTCTCCGCTATTAAAACATCTCATCACATTCTGTTTCTTAGTGCCCTCAATTGCTACATATATGTTTGGCAACTTTATTGCACGCCCTTCTTTTTCTATATTCTTTAGTAACAAACCAGCATCGGCCGCACCAGATCCCATTTTAAAACGGTAGGTATTCAGATCTATTAATGTAGGTGCATATTCTCCTATTTGAGCCCAATTGGTGTAAAATAGTTTTTCTCCTTGTAGATGGTCATCAATATTCTGCACCGAACGAAGTAACAGATCACGATATTGACGCGAATCAAACTGCTTATGTAATTTTGCGGCATACGATAGTCCGAGTGCAGCCACTCCCGACATATGCGGACAAGCCATAGAAGTACCATCCATATATCCATAGAGATCTCCTCCATGATGGTTCGGAGTCAGAGTAGATAAAATTCCACCTTTCTGGTTCATGTGATAATCCTGATCTCCACCAGGAGTAGTAATATCTACACCAGGGCCAAAGTTTGTATAGTTGGCAGGAGTAAAATCGGCTGCCATGGCTGATACACAGATATAATCTTTATATGCCGCCGGATATGCTGCCATTCCGGCAAATTCATTTCCGGATGCAAAAATTACCAATCCGCCATCAATTACACCATTCGGATCACCTGCATTATAGATAAAATAGTCAAAAGCCTCTTTTTCTACCGGTGCACCTTCTGCAAATTCCTCATCTGTTCTATAAGAACCTTGTGTGCCAACCAGTATCGGATTAGCCAATGCCGAGATATAACCCCAGCTACATTGAAGAATAACAGCACCATTATCTGCCGCATATTTAATAGCACGAACGGTATTAGGGATACTAGCTTGATATTGTCCCCCAAAAATTTGAAGAGACATGATTTTAACACCATCATTTTTTCCTGTTCCACCTGCAATTCCGGAAACCCCAATATCATTATTGTTTACGGCAGCAATAGTTCCGGCTACGTGTGTCCCATGACCTGTGTCGTTCGGATCATCCCAAGTAATTACTCCGGATGGTACAGGACGAGAGAAGTTCATTCCATACACGTCACCGGCATATCCGTTGCCATCATTGTCTTCATCAGATTTATAGATTTCATTTTCATTTATCCACATATTAGGCTCCAAATCCGGATGCGCCCACATCACGCCTTCGTCCATCACAGCAACAACAATAGAGGGATCTCCTGCACACATTTTCCAGGCTTCTCCGCAGTTTACATCGGCACCTTTAACCATATGTTCCATGAAACTTTCATCTCCATTGTTTATATAGTGCCACTGCAAAGGAAGGTTTTCGTCATTGAATGGCATAGCAGCACGCGTAGCTGCATTCAATTGTTGTACATCTTTCTGGGTCAAAGGGCTCGCTTTTCCAGTATAAGCACGTTTCACCTCATAACTATATTGTATTTTAGCTATTTCACCTAACTGAGCCAACCGGCTGGCTACTTCTTCTACATTCTGGTTTTCATCAAAATGCACAGTGTACCACAGATGCAGACCGTTCTTGCGGGTGCGGTCTTCGTGACGTGTATCCAATGGGAATATACGTTCCACTTTATAACCGCCAATAATCTCCATTAATTGGTCGACAGTATTAATTCCTGTACGTGTTAAAACTTGCGGACCGGCTGAACGGGTTTCCGGATAAGCCTGATCTAGCAGTTTTGATATCTCAGGATGGAACTTAATCATGATCATTCCTGTCTGCGCACCCTCAGGAGAGTTTACAATGGTTGCTTGTTTATTCTCTCCTTCATATCCGTTAACACAATCCGTATCAGAACACGAATAAAAGAAAGTGATTAGTGCCAACGCACCAATTTGAATTATTCTTTTCATATAACACTATTCATTATTTTCAGGTTTTCTATGCGGATACTTTTCCCAGTAATAGTCCCAGTTTACGGGGGCATTAGAGAATCTGGGTGATTTTCCATCCAAGTTGATCATACTCTCATTCTGTCCGAACACCAAAGTAAAAGGATCCCATTGCCACAAATTCGGATGATAAAGAATCCATTCCGGTATTTCGCCCTCCAACAGATTCAAGTTGATACGGCACTTTTCTGCAACCGGCAAAACTTTGGGCTTTCCAAGTAATATTGCAGGTAGCGTATCGTTTACCAAGTCATCGCTTGTGTACACTTTGCTGTAATTCTTCATATCCGGAACTTTCCCATAAATCAGATTATTTGATAAACTGAGGTACTTGAGACTATCCCAGCGCAGAACTTGTTCTGGAAATTCGCCCAATAATCCACCCCAAGTATCTTTGTCTCCAAAGTTAATTGCATGACTGGGAGGGTTTGTCAGATCACTGAAACTCCACCTCCCGTTACCACCCAGATCAAGATAGCGCAATTTTGGGAAGTTCTCCGGTGTCAAGATATCCGGGAATTTACTAAAGTTGTTTCCTGAGATCTCCAGCGTTTCCAGGTTTTTCAACGCTATAAAACTGGGATCTAGTGTTGTTAATCCGAATCCATAGATTTGAAGATGTTTCAACTGGGTTAGTTTAGATAGATCGGGACCGGTACTGAAGCTACCGAGCAACTTACTTTCGCTTCCCTTGAAGGAAATTTCTTCTGCTCTTGTCAAGAATTGAATTTCATAAGGTATACCCTCTTTTCCTGGGAACGATGCGAAAGATACCGAGCGTACACGCCCAATATCATCCGGATTGACGTTCTCGTCCGAAGCATACCATAGGGTCACAAAACTCCAGTTAGCCATCATCTCTCCTTCATTAGATTCCATCGATTTGCCTAAAGAACGCATACAGCCGACAATAGCCAATGAGTCTCCCCGTGCATTATCTTCAATCAAAGGAGCTTTTTCTTGAGTAATTTTAAGACTATCGTTTTTAGTCAGTTCCTCTCCTTTTTTAGGTTTGAACAGGATATCTGTTATACGCTCCCAAGGACGACTGTTATTTTCCCAATTAAAAACTAATTTAACTGTACGGGGTCGTGAACCTCTGTCGAGTTCAAACTTAAAATCTTCTACCTTCAGCCAATTTTTGTCTGCTTCAGGGATTTCAATATTAAACTCCACATTGGAGGTTAATTCTACTTCAAACGTTCTTTTGCCCTGTTCTCCATAGGTAGGAAGCTCAACCTCAGTCAATGACAGTTGTATCATCTTCTCAAAACCATTCTGAATAACCTGCAAGGTACGGGGTTCTTGCCCATCTACCATGAAACGAACAATGCCTTGTCGCTCTTCATCGGCTAACAACGTTGTGTCGACTTTTATCTGACATTCGGTAACCCCTAAGCCATTTGCCGGCGAAAGGGATACCCAAGGCGCTTCCGTAGAAGCCATCCATTTTCCATTGGTCTGAACTTTTACCGTTTTGGTTCCACCTTCAGCACCTATGGAAATCTGCTCAGTATCTATTTCGAATTTAATATCGTCCTTTTCATCCTCACAGGATGCTATAGCCAGAACGAGCGAAACAACTGCTACTAATTGAATCAAATATTTCATGTTACTAATGTTACTATATAATTTCATTAAAGATTAGTGATCTAAATTAAGCGCGTCACATCCCCTGATATCTTGCCAAGGATCATAAACTAAGCGATACACCCCCGCTTTGATATAAGGACATACGTCCGAAAGGTCAATGGCAATATTCGGATTGTCGGCTATTTCGAAATCACTAATCTGGGGTGATATATAATCTGTTATTTTACGCAAATCGTTTGATCCTAAATAGAGTGAACGAAGAGATGTACGGTTATAGATACCTGTAGGCCATTCTCTCATAATACGGTTTCCATTTGCATCGCGTTGGGCACGAAAAAGAAACATTCTAAGACCGCGTAAATCTGCTATTCCTGCTGGAAAATGGTTGAACCTGTTGTTGCTTAAATTCGCTCCATATAGATAGGGAAAAGTCACATTGTGAAACGTTTTTGGCAGTTCCTCCAGTTTATTGAAAGATAAGTCTAATGACAGTATTCCATAAACGTTATCGCCCTCAAAAGCATCGTCATCTATTTTTTCAATACCGTTACTTGCAAGATGAAGATAACTAATTACAGAGTTTGTTTTCAGAATCTCTTTTGGAAAACGTCCGAGTTTATTATTGAACAAAAAGAACTGTTCAGCATTAAGTCCCTTGTATGTACCATTTTCTCCACCATTTTCAATGTCCTCAATTTCATTGTACGAGAAGTCGACCACAGTCATCTTATAGATTGACTTCGCATTGAAGATATCTGGTAATTTTTTGAACTTATTATGCGAAAAATTAACTGCTTCCTGATCTTCTGCTGCCATGAAGTATCCTTCATTATCGCGAGGAAGGTCTTCCAGTTCATTCCAACTACAGTTGATGGAGTTAATAAAGAAACCCTTTCCAAAAGCCACCTCAAACCGTTTAATACCACAATTTTGAAGGATAAGTTGATTCAACAAAGTTAATCCTCTTAGATCGGGTACACTTTCCAGTGGTTGATTCGGCAACAAGAGCCCCTGTATGAAAGTGGTTGAAGCACCTGTATTTAGAAGAGTCAACCCCCTTCTCATCTCTTGTGGAGGAATATTAAAGTTATTTGAAAACGTAAATACGATCAATTTAGGAAGAGTTGCCAACCCTTCCGGAAATGCCACCAAATCCGGGCAATAGAAGACCTCAACATCTGTTAACCCTTCTAATCCGGATAAATCTTGTGGAAGAGTTTTAATAGGGCTATAAGCAATATAGAGTTGAGACAGTTTTTTCAGATTGTTAATCTCATTAGGTAATGAGTAAATCAGATTTGAATAATTGAACGGATTATTTTTTGTTGGGAAAGCTCTAAGCTCACCTTTTTTCTCTTTCAGTGCAACACCTTGCTTCTTGAATTCCGCAATGAATTCCGGTCCAAATTGATATAGCGGATCGCAATTCTGGATATAAGTTTCAACAAAATGATTTCTAAAAGCATTCAAATCAGTAGCACCTAGTTTACGCAATTCTTCCGAGTTAACATTAGAAGTTCCTGTATTAAAATTATGTGTACCCAAGTAAAGTTGACGCAATTCGGTCAGTTCACCTAAAGCCGGTGGTATATCTCCTTTCGCTCCTAGTCCTTCAAAATTCAACGCGGCCACACGCCCATTGGGAAGGATCTCGACACCCGGTTGTGCAGTCCACAAATCAACATCCCGATTAAAATCCCATTTTACAACCCAGTTAGGCCCGTCCAAAGCTTCCCAAATAAGTTTCAGTGCCATTCCGTCTTTGATATCACCGGCCGATTCTTCTAAAGTAATGGGAACTTGTGCAAGTGTCGTTTCATTATCTTTTACAACAAATTCATTAGCTATTACATCTGTTGAAACTTCTTTTATCTGTGCGTTCCGGTCAAAATAAGTTGCAAAACCTATCACCTGATAAGTACCGGCTACAAGGCTTACAATACTGTCGGTCCAACAATAGCTGGCATAGTAATCCGGTTGATCTTCCGGATGGAACACCTCGTGAGTCATTTTTAATCCTTTAAACTCAGTTTCCGCCAAAGTCAATTTATTCTGAACTTTTACATCGGCAAACATAATACTGTGGAAAGGATATTCCTGAAGACCTGTTGCTCTAGTTTGCACCTCGGCTAAGTCCTTAACCAGTTCAAATTTAACATGCCCACGCTCCACGATATTAACTACGATATCCTGAACAACCAATCCTCCTCCAATTACAGAGACCGTTGTAGTTTCGGCTGGTTCACCAGAATAAATAACTTTATCCAACGAATCAAAAATATCATAGCTTATGATTGCATATTCGCCTATCAGAAGTTGGAACTTATCACTTTGCATACCATATTCGGCCAACTCTTTATTAGGAGCTTCAACCGATACGGTTTGTGAAACTGTATTGTTATCGCCATCGCGGAGGGTTATCTTTATTTTTTTTGCTTCGTAGAGGTATTCTAATCTATCTCCACCGTCTGCACGCGTGGAATACGATCCACTTTTGTAAAGCCGCAACTGTACAAATCCATAGCCGTTTTGTGGAATGTCTTTGTCATCGTCAGAACATCCTGTGACAGTTACAACAAGTACTAGTGTGAATAACCATTTGATAAATGATGTTGTAAATTTCATAAATTGAAAATTAAATTCTCGACTTCTTGTCTTTATTTGTAGTTTAAATTTTCTTTCGGAAGCCGTTCCGTTACAATGAACGGAACGGCTATTAATTAATCTTTGCTGAGAACAATGGCTCCCATTGGTTTATTTGCATCCTGATCCGCAGGCGAATTATAGAATAAAACTACCGCAAAACCCGAAACTTTATCCAAGTCATTTAAAAGCAAACCAAATGTTCCTTGGCTCTCATTATTACTCAATTCACATGAAACAGCTTCCCAGTTTCCTTCCAGGATACTTTCTATTTTATAGATGTAGATGTCTCCTTGCCATCCGGTTGGGAAAACGCCCAAACCTCCATTTCTTCTGTCATCGGTAAAGTTATACATATAAGTATTGTCCTCAGGTGCTCCAAATCCAATCATTGGTAACATATCGGCAACTGCTTTTACAACATCCATGTCGGCGACCGGAATCGATTCCATTCCCCATTTCACAATAAAACCTCCGGCAACAGCTGTTCCTTCTTGAGAGATTTTAATCACGTAATTTCCTTTTTCCGGATTCATTCCACCACCTGTAAAATAGTCAGATAAATTCATTGGTTCAACCAACGCTTCAGGCAATACTAAGAGATACAACGAACGGGCAGCACCGTCATTAATACCGGTTCCAGCAATAGAAACTTTAACCTTTTTATCATTTTCACCTTCTGTTGCTACTGCCCAAGGATCAGTTGCAATTCTAGGTTCTTGATCGTTAATTTCAACCATGAAGTATGAGAACTTATCATCTTTAGCTCCTACCGAGAAAGAAATTTCTTTCTCGGTAGTTGGATTCTTTACACCACCATTTTTCTCCTCTATAAAAAAACCATCTTGCGTAAATGAAATACCTGCGAACCGATTGAAACGGTTGTTTGTGGTGACGAACAAATCATCATTGCCCATTCCTGTATATTCGACAGGAAATTCTATTGCAAAATCACTGTTTTGGTCTTTTACTTTGATTTTTCCTGAATAGGCATGAGTAACATATTCGTCTTTTAGTGAAATATAAGCCATATTAGTACTTTCCGGTGTGCCATCAAGTTCTGTAGCAAGGCCTGTAAGTGGCTTCTCTAAACTGATTTCTCCGGGCACTTCAATCATCCAGTCGTAATTGGCTAAGAACCCAATTTTAGTTGAACTGGAGTTTTCCGACTGGAATATCAAGTCTATCTGCGATACTTCCTCCAAAGCGGATCCAAATACTTTTTCTTCAAACATCTTGGCTTCACGAGCCCTACCCGGGCGGGTTATCGTGTAGATAACCTCGGTTTTTCCACCCATTGTTAATTTTATCTCATCAGTTTCATCATTAAAGCCCCAGTTAGAGTCTTTTATTTTGATTGTGCGAGAGATGTTCTTACCGGCTGCGCCTTGATCTGCAGGACCTATCTCTGCATCACCCTGCATAAAGGTTATCCAAGATTTGTTTGCTGTAAGTTTCCATTCCATATTAGCATCAAAAGTGAGCACTTTCGTTTCATTGACATTTACAGATATTCCTTCGCTTTTGGGAAATTCAGGCACTGGTGGCGGATCATCATCATTACTACAAGAGACAAAAGAGATCCCTGTTAACAGCGCGAATGCACTAATTAAAAACCATTTTGTTTTCATAACATCTAAAATTTAGTAAACTACAAATAATACTTAAAAGTCTAATCTCTTACAATGAATGTGTTTAATTATCAACTTGATCCTCATCAAGCCATTCAATAATATCATAGAAGTTACCTACAAGACCTACTCCATCCACACGTAAAGTGGTATAATGGATTGCATATCTCTCGCAGGTATTAAATACGGTTTGAACGCCGCGCAAGTCTTTAGCTAATACCATTCCATCGTAACCATAAATCCAATTAAAGAAGTTACGCGAGTCGCCAATCGTTTGTTCTCCAACTATTTTGATCGTTGGGTTCAAAATATCCTTGCTCGGGTCTATTTGCATGTAGATGTCGTATCCTTCATCGTAAAAATCAACAAAACGAAGGATATTTTCCTCTCTATCGGCTATTTCAACCTTAATTCTGCGGGTTTCTAAACCTCCCCAAGAGTTCTGAAAAAAGGATGAACTTAGTATACAATAACCTGCATAGTCGTCAATATTGAATGGACAGGCCTTTTGCATCTGCACCTTTGTTTCTATGCCGTAGAGATCCCATTCTACACTGCTATCAATACTTGCCAAGCGTAGCGCAAACGTAAGTACATCGGAATTCTCTATCTTGTCGTAATTACCTTTCACAACAATACTTCCTTTGTTTTCTCCGGCTTTGATTGTTACCGAGTTGGATTCCAGCGTATAATGACGCCCCAAGATAGCATTCCCCTGAGTACTTATAATTTCAACCCCGAACGTGCGGTCGTGGCCATAGGTTTGCGTGGCTACCAGATCTACATTAAATGTTTCATTAGACTGTTGCACGGGATATACCATAAGTGTATCGGCAAACATCACATACGATGGACCATTATAGGTAGTATAGTCTTCTTTACAGCCGACAAACGATCCTACAATCGTTATGACAAGAACTAATCCTGTTAATAATTGTCTCATTATAGTATTCTTTTTCATTATTTATTGCTCTCATTAGGTTCGATATCGGCATCAGGAGAATTAAGCTCATGCTGTGGGATAGGCCACACAAACAGTGGGTTATCTGCTGCAATTTTCAGACTACTTCCTTCTTTGATCGAGCTTTGTTGTGGAGCGCGTTCAAAACCTTTGTACCAACGTTTGAGGTCTTGCAAACGGAAACCTTCCATAAACAGTTCGCGAACGCGTTCTTTACTAATTTCATCTAACCAATTATCTTCCGAAAGTGAAGTAGATCCATAGGTGGCATACCGCGCAATGCGTAAGGTCGTAATATCTTTAGCACCGCTAGAGAATTGTTTTTTCTGACAATATGCTTCAGCACGAATTAGATATTGTTCCGACAAACGGAATACTTTCGGCATATTTACATGCAGAATATTATAACTTTTACGGAAAGTTTCGTTTCCTTCATATTTAACCAATAACGGCCAGGTCAATCCATGCATATATCCTGTGGTTATAGTTCTAAAAAACACATCTCTACGTAAATCATTAGAACCATAAAGATTGTATGCCCAGGTAGCTACAACATAATCGGGTGTATAAGAAATGTAATTATAATCAAGAAATACACGCCCCAATGCTCCTCCATAAGAAGTTGGAGTAAAGCCTACCCTCCAGATAATTTCCGGAGAATCATCATTGGTCCACATGAATGAATAATCTGATTCTATATTCGCGCTCGGCTTACGGGTACTTGCCAGATACAGATTTTCATCATCAATAGTTTTGGTCGCATACTCTATTGCTTTATCCCAATCTTGCATATATAAGTATACACGAGCACACAAAGCGTTAGCTGTTGTCTTTGTAAAATAAGAAACTACATCTTTTGTTTCGTTAGTGATCTGCTCTTCTGCAATTTTAAGATCATTCAGTACAAATGCATATGAGTCTTTTAAGCTGGCGCGAACCTTTTGTTCCGGTTTATAGTAGCTGGAAACCAACACTACACCCAATTCATTTTCGGCAGTCTTTGGATCATAAGCTTTACAATAAAGTTTAATCAGCTCTGAATAGCAAAGCGCCCGGGCAAGGTAAACCTGCCCTTCTATGTTCTGAAGTTCTTCAAGTTCGTCATCGTTAGTTAGTCTTTCACGCAAATCGCTCACATCGTCCAAAAACATGTTACAAGATCCGATGAGACTATAAAGAGAACCATAAACACTTGTAATATCCGGATTTGTCGGTAAGATTTCCCAACGCCAAAAATCTCCATATGTATTACTATATCCTTCTACTCCATACACCAAGTCGGATTGAATATCGGGCAACAAGGTAAGCAAACCACTATATAAAGCTCCGCTTTTGAATCCGGCATAAACTCCGGTCAATCTCTGTTCCGCATCCGACAAAGATTGCATTCCTCTGCTTTGTGGGATACCGTCCCCGTCCGGGAACTTGTCAAGGCAGGAGGTCGCACTAAAGGAAACAACTGCCAATAATATGTATAATTTAATTCTACGCATCATTTTTAATTTGTTTTTAGAAAGTAATATCAACTCCGAACATAAATTGACGCGACATCGGATATTGTACCTTGTAAATATTAGAATCGGATTCCGGATCAAGACCGGAGAAATTGGTAAAAGTCAACAGGTTTTGTCCTTGAACATAGAGGCGTGCACCAGAAAGAACATACGTCTTCTTGAGCCATTTTTCCGGTAATGTATAACTGATCATCAGGTTTTTGAGACGCAAGAAAGAAGCATCCTCCAATAAGTGTGTATCAAACTGTTGGCTTACTCCATGGCGTGGAATATCAGTTAGATCTCCCGGTTTTTTCCAACGATCATAAAGCATTCGTTTCGATTGGTTGTAAGCATCGAAATTTCCGCCACCCTCTTCAAAGAAGCGGTCGTTATTGATCATCCAACGATTGGCTACCCAACTGAATTGACTTGAAAGGCTGATTCCTTTGTAAGTAAAGCTAGTACCAAAACCGCCCTGCCAGGGAGCTATGAAACTTTTACCTACCATAACTTTGTCGCTTTCACGAAACTCGGTTGTTATTTCACCGTCTTTGTCATACCAAAGCGCATCTCCGTTAGCTGGGTTTACACCTGCAAAACGATTCATAAAGAACTCACCGAACGAGTGTCCTACCATAAGTTTTGTAGCTGTAGTGCCAGTCACATACTCCTGTAGTCCGTTATATAATTCAGTTATTTCATTATAATTATATGAAGCATTCGCATTTACATTCCAGATAAAATCCTTCGTTTTAATCACATCAGCATTCAAGCTAAGTTCAATTCCACGGTTAATCATTGCTCCTACGTTATCCCAGTGGAAACCACCTTTACCATTCGCATATGATTCAGGAACAGACATCAACATATTTGTTGTTTCCTTATTGTAAAGTTCTATTTCCAGATTAGCCCGATCCCAGAAACCTAAACGGAAAGCCAAATTAGACGACCATAGTTTTTCCCATTCCAGATTTTCATTTCCTTGTGAAGTAGGACCTACACCGGCAACATTCAGATAATTACCTACCCCACCTATCAGTGCCAAGTGTGCATAATTAGGGATCGATGAGTTACCCGTAGTACCCGTACTTACGGCTATTTGCGCATTAGTCAACCATTTCAAGTTTTTCAGAAATTTCTCAT
>DAIMFE010000083.1:0-14761 GCA_036724805.1 Bacteroides sp. | reverse complement strand
GCTCCTCCAAAGGAGGAGCCGAGGGCGGAGGAGGACTCTCTATCATAACCTAATTCTGTACCTTCACCTTACTATTCTCCCTCAACGTCTCAAACCCTTTAGTCACCAGATTGTCATTTACATTCAATCCCTGAAGTATTTCAACATTATTCTCATCTTCCATACCTGTATTAATATCCCTACGTATGGCAGTATTCTTTTCCACTATATACACATACTTCCTGTTACGCTGCGTTTGAATAATATTCTTCGGAATAACAATAGCACTATCGGCTCTGTCTACTATAATATCCGCTTTCACAAACATACCGGGGCGAAGTTTCATTTTCTCATTCTGAATAAAGATCTTTCCCTTGAAAGTACGCGTCTCCATACTGATAGCAGGAGAAAGCTCTGTAATTGTTCCCTTCAAAGTATCACGGGGAAGCGTATAATGTGTAATAAACACAGGTTGAGATTCTTTTATATCATTAATCGCACTCTCGGGGAGATTAACATCCATATACATCCGTGCATAATCCATTACTCCAACCATTGGTTTGCCCTGTTCCACCTTAACATCAGGAGTATAATGAGGCAGATTAACAATAACTCCATTGAAAGGAGCACGTACATTCATCTTTTCCAGATTAAGCTTGGCATTCTCGTAATCGTAGCGGGCATTGGTTACTTTTACTTCCGTATTGCGCATTTCACTCAAAGTAACTCCACCTTTTTCGTAAAGCACCTTTTGCTTATTCTGCTCTTGTTCGGCTATCTCAAGGCTTAGTTTTTTATTATCAATGGCAATTCCGTTTTCATACTCCTCATCGGTAAAGCGTATAATTAACTGACCTTTAGTAACCGCATCACCTAATTTAAAAGGTTTACCGGTTCTGGGATTGGTTTGAAGCCGATAACTCCCTGCTATCTGCGAGGTTAATTCTACACCATAAGAAGGATTAGCTGAACCGGTAGTGTTGAACAATTTACTGATAGATCCTTTTTTAATTTCTACGGTAGAAACCGGAGTAGCTATATCGTTTGGTGAACCTTGAGGTTGGTTACTGCATGCTGAAAGCAGTAAGACAATGCATAACGGGGCGAAAGTAGATGTATATTGTTTCATGATCAGATTATTTTATTTGAGTGATGTCGTTCAATGGTACTATTGGTTGATCGTTCTCAAAATCGTAAAGAGAAAGGATTTTGAGATTCAACAATTCTATTTTATAGTTAATCAATGCCTGCGAATATGCCATCTTCTTACTGGATAGCTGCGTTTGGAACTGATTCATCTCCATACCTGTTATATCACCTTCGTGATACCTTATCATATTTAAATCATAAGTAAGCTGGGCATTCGTTACATTTTGTTCTGCAATCTTAATTTGAGCCTTTTGGTTTTCCAGGCTACGCCATGTTTGACGTATGTTCAATTCAATATCAATCCTTTCTTCCTGACTATCCAGTTGGTTGATTCTCTGCGCTATTTTCTGCGCGCGGATACGGGCTTTTTTTTCTCCCCAATCAAAAAGAGGTACCGAGAAGCTAACCGAAACACGAGGGTTTTGCGTTGGATTATCATAAATCCTGCCGAATCTTTCATTATCTCCCATTAATCCGAAAGAGACGGAAACATCCCCCTTAAACTCATTCATTGCTTTGGTTTCAATCATCTGGAAATTAAGATTTTCGGTTTCAATCTCCCGTTGACGCAGTTCAAGGCGAGAACTCAATCCATGCCTGATAGCTTTCTCAACATCAATAACAACAGGACTGATCTTAACTTCAGCAAAAATCACAATATCTTCATCCAAGCCCATTCCAAGGGTTTTCTTCAACCTATCTTTAGCATTGGCTAAAGAAACGGTACCTTCATCTACTGATGATTGTGCTGTAGCCAGATTAAGTTCAGCCTGAAAAAGCTCGTCTTTGGCGGACAAATCAGCTTCCACTTTATTTTTAATAATATCATAACTTTGCTGTGCATTCACTAATTCATCTTTGTTGATAGCCAGATTGCTTTGAGCCGTATAAACCGCATAGAACTGGTCGGTAATATCCCTTTCGGTGTTTAACCGTTGCAAAGCATAGCTTATGTTGGCATTTTCAAGATCGTATTCTATTCGTTTGAGTTCCATTTTCCTGCGGTTATAGGTAAAAATGGGCTGTGCTAACTGCAAATACAAGTCGTTGCTAAAAGCCTTATTGCTACTTTTTATCCCTCCTACACCCGTTGAATTATTATCCTGCCAACCAAACGTATTGATTAATGAAACCACCCCATCTGTAATTAACAGAGGTTGGTCAACCCGAAAAGTTCCTCCTGAGCGAAGCGTTTCATTGGTATACCATTCCGAAACACGATTGTCGAAGCTCCTGCTCTTGCTGTAATCTAAAGCATTAAGATCAAGCGTAAATTTTGATTTAAGCGAGGCTCTTTGCGCAATAAGATTCTGCTGATAACGTTCCAGATTCATAAAGGAACGTCGCAGATCCGGACTGTTCTTGGCTGCAATATCCATTGCCCGATCTATTGTGAGCACTTCTTGCCCGTAAGAAGAAACGATACTACCAGCAAGAATACCGGCAGCAATAATAAATTTCCTCATTCGTTGAAACTTGCTTTGCATAAGTAGTTTTATATTTATTGTCTTTTTATAATTCTCACTGCGTCAGCAGTCACATTCCGAAGTTTGCTATCATTATATAAAGTTACCCTAACAGTATCTGTTTCTAAATAGTAAACCCCCATCAGGTCCCATTTACCGGTAGATCCTTTTATGTTTACGAAAGCTTCTTCTTCCTCTTCACCGTATTTTACTTTGAAACGATATTCCTTTCTATTCTGATTCCTGTTCCATGGATCCGGATCCAGTGTCCAATAATAAATTTCATATAACCCCTCACCCTTCAATGGCACCTTCCAGGTAGCTGTTTGCGATCCATCACCACTCTTTATTACATAAGCCGATCGAATATACTTCCCGTAATATCCACTGTTGGTGGTGGGAGTCCACTGTAAAGGCGGCCGCCAGTACATTACCCCGGCATATTTAAATTGAGATGTTTCAACCTTATCCAGCCATTTAGGTAACAATCCCACAACGGCAGGTTCCGATAAGACAAAAAGAGGATCTTCATTATCTACAATAATTTCATTTGGATTATCCTGTATTTCTTCTACAATGAAATCTCCTTCCTCATCTATAACTTGTTTGTTTTCTTTTACAATATTCCTCACCGGAAAATCAATAAACGCAGGTAGATTATTAGAAATCATTGTATTCACCTGAATATGGCGTGGTGGATCTTCCCATACTGTAACAAGTTTCTCCGTCTGGTTTGCTCCTATCACCACTTTTCTGTTTGTTCTCGGATCAGGATCATCCCCCCAGTTAATGTATGTTCTAATATTAACAATACCATCATAATCCGAAAGGTTGGTAATAGTTATTTTCGACACAAAATAATCTTTTCCTCTATTATTTATTTGTGTTATTTCCGGCTGGCGTACGCTGTAATAAGCCAAAGGTGTAGGATTGTTCCATTCCAGAAACTTAGGTTTTATATCCGTTTTACTAATCCTTCCCAGTGTATCCAGTAGATTTTCAAACTGTATATTTTTAAAGGAATTACGATTCAATATTGCATAAAGAGAGTCTCTGAAAACCTTTACACCTATATTTATTTCAGGGTCGGAAAACAAATCTCCTCCTCTCAGGGCAATAATATTGTTCAATATTTCCCTGTACTGTATATCTCCCAATAATTCTTTAAAAGAATGTTTCTCGAAAAGGAGATTTGCCTTTTCATTGTTTGATATACCATTAATCTGCCTTTCCCACCCGCCATCATCTGCTTTGTTTTGCAGATAAAGTTCTATAAGACGATTGGATACAGGCCATTCCGATGAAAATATATTGTACCGGAAATTATAGAACTGCGGGAAGATATAATAGGGATTTCCGGTAGATTTCAATTCGTAACTCCCTCTGCTACCGGAGGAGAAATTGAAGTTGCCATCCGGATTCATAAAATTATAAGCTATATCATTAAAAGTTAATATCTTAGCTTGTTTTTCATCTACCTCACGGTTATCCCATCTCGACCATTTTTTATGATCTTCACTTCTCCTTTTTATATCCATTACATCGAATATCCATCCTTTCTCGGGAAAGAGAATCATTTCGGGCTGCACCGTTTCCTGCGCCTGCGACCATGCGCGAACATAACTATGAAATTGTGCCGGAACTTCAATTATGCCAAATCTGTTAAACGGGTAACTCAACTTTAACTGTCGTTCCATATTCTCTTTATGATCTTTTATTAAAGCCGGAATTGTATCCTGTATACTATCAAAAGGATGGGTAAAGAAATCGTGCCCTTCAATATGCCATACACTAAACCGAATACTATCTGCCATCAACGATTTCTGCACATATCTTCCTATTACAAGTGAGATGGCCTGCGCCGGGCAATCTGTTGAATACGAATATACGCCATCATTTTCTTCTTCGGGCTTCCCTTGTGATAGAGGAATTAAACCCGGTAATGGTTTTACTTTAATTGTAAAATAGCTGAAATAAGTTTGCTGCCATTCGGAGTTCTCATCACTGAATGAAGTTCCGGGTCGGGGATACCAATACGTTTCGGGAGTAAATAAAACAAAATCATTTGTTTGAAAAGAATATTGCTTATCAACATTGATAAGGAACTGCTTATGTTCTTCCTGCAATACTTCTTGGGGGATATCAAGGTAACAGAAATTATTATTCACCTCCCCCTGGTATTTCATGGAAAGAGAAATTGTGTCACCTTGCATAATTTCCTCTCCAAGATCGGCCAGTATTATCTGATGGTCACGGGTATAATTTACTTGTTTTCCATCCTTTAATATTTCGTTCACCTCCAATCCCGGATTCAGACAAAAGGCAAATACCGTAGAAGTTTTTAATGCAGTACCCTTCATGTTTATTTCAGCAGATATCTTCTCCGGATGCTGTTCCAAAGAAATATAACAGGTATCAATAATCATTTTAGGGGTATTAACGTACTTGTTATTTATTTCGGTATACTGCTTTCTAACACTTCCTGCTTGTATTATGGTATGTATATGGTTATAGCCGGCAAAACCACTTAAAACAATCATAATACAACCTAAAACCAACCAAGGATAACTACTTCGCGAAGTGTTTGGTAAACGATTAAATAAGGAGATGGTAAAGAGTATAAAGGCTAATCCTGCAAACAGATAAATAGCCCTATGGTTAAGAACGATTGAATAATTGGTGAATCCTACAATAGAAGATTTCATTAACGGAAGGCTATATGCCATATAATCAAATAAGTAATAAAACTTGTTTCCAATATAAAAAATGGTAAGCCCAATGTATCCCAAAAGAATGATAAAAGTGAGCGCCTGGTTTTTAAGTACCAGCATTAAAAAGATGGCGAGTCCGATAATAAAAATAAGAGTTGGCAAACTAATCATCAGGAAGTATTGCAGGTAAGCCGGAAAGTCAACGTCTGCTTCTGGAGCTATATAGTTAAACACCAATCCCATAGCCATTATTATCAGGTTGAGGATAAGGAATACCCGAAGATTTCCCCAAATCTTACCAATAACATATTCGGCATTGCTTAAAGAGTGAACATAGAATACTTCGGATGTATCCAGTTTCTTATCGCGTTTTAAAAAATCAGAAGCAAGGAATATCGCTATAACAGCTTGTCCAGTATTAAGGAGTAACAGATTCATATAGGGTATATTAGAGGATATTGCTTTGAATATCCACGCCCCCCCGCTATTCATCACTAGCATTGCGGCATTAAATAACCCCAGAACTAGTAAAGCCAATACAGTAAATACCCTAAAAAACCAACTTCGCAGCAGAAGTTTACTTTCATACTTTGCAACCGATTGTATATTGTTGATAAATGACATAAGATATTGGATATGGATGTATAGCTGTTTAGTTGTTTAGTTGTTTAGTTGTTTAGTTAGTCATTCGTCCAGAGGTTCAGTTCGTTTTCCATGTAATATACATATGCATGTTCCAAATTCGGAGGATACGGTTCGGCAATAAATCCTTTTACCTCATCCGTAACTATTTGCACTTCCCACCCTTTACCCGAAGGTATGGTAGAGATTACAGGATATTTCTTATCCACTTCATGCAATTGATCGGCCGATACCTTAATACGCCATACTTTCCCTTCCGCTTTTTTTATCATTTCCTCGGGCGAGCCGACAAAAGCAATTTCACCCCTATTCATTAAAGCCATATGCTTACAGGAACTGGAAATATCTCCAACAATATGGGTAGATAGAATAATGGTAACTCCATGCTCGCTAACCTCGGAAAGCAGGTTTCTGAAACGGATACGTTCTTCCGGATCGAGTCCGGTTGTGGGTTCGTCAACCACTATTACCTTAGGATTGTGTATAAGTGCCTGAGCAATACCCAGTCTGCGTTTCATCCCCCCCGAAAGTTTATTGGCATAACGTTCGCGCGCATCAAAAAGGCCTACGCTCTCCAGCATATCATCAACAGCCCTTTTGCGGGTTTTGGCATTGTACATTCCAGACAAGCGGGCAGAGTAATCCAGAAACTCGTATGTTTTATATTTTGCAAAGAACCGGAAGTCTTGAGGAAGGTAACCCAGTAGTGCTCTGATCTCTTTTCGCTGCTTTTTCAGATCGTAACCAAAGATGTTCACTTCTCCGGAAGTTGGTTCCATTAATGCAACCAGAATACGCATCAATGTAGATTTACCAGCTCCATTTGGTCCTAGTAAACCAAACATGCCGGTAGGTATTTCAAGGTTTAAATCTTTGAGCGCATGATTGCCACCTGGATATATTTTATTCAGAGATTTGACAGAGATACTCATGGTTTAAATTGTTTGGCCGCTAATGTAACATTTTTAATTTAATATTATTAAAAACGGAGACACTTTATTTTTATTATCTTTACCACATTTTACATACTTAATTTATTAAAGCAATTATGAAAAAGATTTTTATTTTAGTCGGCCTATTTATGGCTTTAGGTGTTTCTGCACAGGACATCAATCTTCCTCAACCCGTTAAAACCGGTGGAATGCCTTTAATGGAAGCGCTCAGTAAAAGAGAAACAACACGTGAGTTTAGTCAGGAACCTCTTTCTAATCAAATGCTTTCCAATCTCTTATGGGCTGCATGGGGATTTAATCGTGGCGATAAACGTACAGCGCCCTCTTCTCAAGACAAGCAGGAACTGGATCTTTATGTTGCTATTAAAAGTGGCGCATATAAATATGATGCAAAAGCCAATAAACTTGTTCTGGTAAATAAAGAAGATGTGAGAAACAAAATGGGTAAGCAGGATTTTGTTGCTACCGCTCCTCTTAACATTATTTATGTAGCAGATAAGTCTAAAAAAGGTGCTCCTCAAACAAACAGTGGTTTCATTGCTCAGAATGTTTATTTATTCTGTGCATCAGAGAATCTGGCAACGGTGGTAAGGGGCTGGTTTGATGCTCAACAAGTGAAAGAGGCTTTGAAACTGGGTGATAATTTTGAACCGGTGCTTACGCAAACTGTAGGAAAGAAGAAATAAGTCTTAACAAATAAAAGATTTCGTATTTTACAAAAAACATTATGAAAACCAGAACAACGCTAATTGTACTTTTATTATTATTACCTTTTTTCTCAGGATGTGATGTGGCCAAGCAAGTAACCGGCGCATACAACGTTATTAATTGCAACTATGATTTCAATTCGATCAGTAATCTTAACCTGGCAGGTATCAATGTTAACGAAGGGTTATCAATGATGAACATAGCCAAAGCTACTACCCTTTTATCGGGAAAAGCTACTTCTGTTCCATTGAACTTTACGCTTAATTTAGATGTTACCAATCCTAACCAATCGGCAGCCTTCCTTAATGGATTGGATTATATCCTTAGTATTGATGATATCCAATTTACCACCGGAGCATTATCGCAGTCACTGAATGTTCCGGCAAACAACAAAGGCATTTTACCTTTATCCATTGGCTTCGATCTAGCCGGTTTATTACAGGGAAGTTCAAAGGATGCAGTTGTTGGTATTACCAAAAATTTTCTTGGAATTGGAGATAAGAAATCGAATGTTACATTGCAAATACGGCCTACTTTTCTTGTAGGGAATACATCTATACCTTCGCCGGCTTATATTCCTGTAAGCTTTGCCTTTGGCGGTAAAAGATAATTTATATTTAAATGAGGGGAAAATAAAAAATGCCTTCCAAACAGTGGTTTGAAAGGCATTGTCCCTTATTTCCTCTTAGTTGTCTTTTTAGAGTTGAGCGAAAGACGGGACTTTAACCCATCACCGCTATATTGCTAGTATACAATACATTTCAAACATTTTTCAAAGAACAGGTACCGATTAAATACCTTTTTTCTGTCTCGAATTGTCCTACAGATGTTATCTAATGTCTGTCTTACTTTTCGGGCTCAAAATTACACTCTTTTTTAAATCTGCAAAATTATTGATTGATTAAATGTTTTTTCAAGGTCAAATAGACTTGAACATCTCAATCCAAGCCTCTCACAGAACTGTACGTGAATTGCACATTCTACCCTGTATTTTATTGATTAATAGTACTTTTCATTTTTTTCTTTCCATTTTGGTCACTAGGATTTTTCATGATAAATGTTGTCCGTTATTACAAATACGCCGTATAAACTGCCTCTTGGGTCCATTGCTATTGTAGCAACTTCATTACTATACTGATTTCGAATTTCTTGCGTCAACCCGGTTTTAGCATTATTTACTTGCATTTCGATGCATCATCAATGGTTTCCTTTCGGTCATCTCCTATATAGTACCTAACGGTTTACATCGTATATGTATCACTGACTACTCTGCTTTTTGAGCAAATCAGCATATATTTTCCGCATTCACGAATGCACCCCATTCGCTTTCTCAGTTGCCATACCCCATCATCGTCAAACCGGATGGATTGGCTATTATCACTGAGTGCGATGTAAAATCATAAGGAAAATGATCTTTTTTATCAATCGCTTCACATCCATGAAACAGATACCGCCCATTTGCGATTTTTCGAGCACCTAAAGTCTGGCTAACAACGGCAGGTAAGATATTCTCAACCCTTCGTAAGAAGTTATCTGGTTCAGAGTCTCCTGTATTTTTGGATGCTGTTGATTCACCCCATCCTTTTATCATTTTTTGTGGATAATGTTTTCAAATATAGACCTGTCATCTAACAGAATTTCGCAGATTAATTCAAGTTCATCATTAATAACATATTTCATATTGTTATTGTAAATTTCTCTATTTACTTTTAATGGTAAAACAGTTTTTATACCGTCATTATATAGGTTTACCTTTGTTAATGCTATTATTGTAGTTCCTGTAAATAATAATCTATCATTTTTATATACATTTACCAGTTTCCCTTTATCGATAGGTTCTGTTAGCAGCTTATCCATTGAGTTAATATGCAGCACAATGCTGTCGTTATTGATTTCGGTAACGGCAGAACAATGTAACTTTACCGGTACTCTTACAAGTGATGAAACTACCAATAATATAATAACTAAAAGAAATAATGACAAATTGCCTGCTCTCACAATAAAAGGTGGTACAATGCCGATTATATTTCTTACTTTTTCGCTTCTTAATTCTATCTTTTCCATAATATTAATTTCCTAATTCTAATTGGTTTTTAATTAAGTTATAATAATATCCTTTGTTGGATATCAACTCTTCATGTGTACCTCTTTCCACAATCTCTCCATTATTTAATGCGATAATTAAATCTGCATTCTTCACTGTACTTAGTCTGTGAGCAACAATAAATACTGTTCTTCCAGACATGAAACTTTCCAGTTTATTGGTAATTTTCTTTTCGTTCGAAGCGTCCAGAGAGTTTGTTGCTTCGTCAAGGAATAAAAATTGAGGATTTTTATAAATTGCTCTTGCTATTAATATTCGTTGTTTCTGTCCTTGGCTTAAGCCTCTTCCCTCTTGTCCGATAATAGTATTGTATTTTAAAGGGAATTTCTGTACAAATTCATTTGTGTTTGACATTTCACAAGCATAAGCTAATCTTTCCAAATCGATATCGTCGTCCGAGGATGCAATATTTCTGGCAACGGTATCTGAAAAGATGAATCCATCTTGCATAACAGCTCCACAACAACTTCTCCAATAGTTTGTGTCTATTTTATTTATGTCAGCACCTCCGATAGTTATATTTCCATTAAATGTGGAGTAATATTGAAGCAGAAGCTTTATCAACGTTGTTTTTCCACTGCCACTGGCACCAACTATTGCAATAGTTTGGCCAGGGACAATATCTATATTAATGTTTTTCAGTATCGGGTTTTTGTTTCCATCGTAAGCAAAGGTAAGGTTTTTGATGGATATCAGACTATCGGTAGTCTCCACCATGTTTATCGGGCGGCCGATATTCTCTTCATCTCTGTTCTTGATATCGGCAATACGATCCAAACTTATTTTAGTGTCCTGCGCATTGTAAATGAATTGTGCAATCTGTTCGACTGGGACTCCCAGTTGTCCGATAATAAACTGTATGGCAATCATAATTCCTATTGACAAATCACCAGTTATAACAGCATAGGCAGCAAGAAAAGTTATTAATACATTCTTAATTTCATTGATAAAAACACTTCCCGATTTCTGAGCTTGTTGAAGTTTAAGCAACTTTATATTGGCATCAAACAGCTTGGCTTGTACGTCTTCCCATTCCCACCGTATGCGTTGGGTACAACCTTGTAATTTGATTTCCTGCATGCCTTGAATTATCTGATAAGTTTTACTGTCGTTTATGGCTCTTTGTTCGAACATCATGTAATCGAGTACTTTTCTTCGCTTCATAAAAAGTATTAACCATCCGATATAGAAAATACTGCCAATAAGAAATACGGTAAATATGCCAGTATTGAAATATAGTAATACTCCACCGAAAATTATGAAATTAATGAATGCATAAACTACACTCACAGATTGAATAGTTATGAATTGTTCCAACCGTTTATGATCATCAAAGCGTTGTATGATATCACCGGTAAGTTTTGAATCAAAAAAACGCATGGGCAATTTCATCATCTTCATTAAAAAATCCGATAACATAGAAACATTTACCCGGGTACTGATGTGGAGTAATAACCAGTTTTGGATAAAATCCGAACACATCTTACTCATCAGTAGTACCATCTGTGCTATTAATATGATATTGATGAAGCGGATGTTTTTGTTTTCAATTCCAATATCAACTATTGATTTAGTAAGAAAAGGGAAGAGTAGTTGAATCAGACTACCTACTATCAATCCTACCAAAAGCAAAGCAAAGTATTTTTTATATTTCAGAAAATAAGGTGATAATAGCAAAAACTTGCTTTGTGATGTGGATTGTTGTTCTATGTGGGATACTTCAAAATCTGGCTTTTTTTCTGTGATTAATACTACGCCTTTTTCTTCACCGTCATATTTACCGGAATACCAATGCTTTTCGAATTCGCTCTGAGGGTACTTTATAAGCCCAATGCCCGGGTCGGCAATGTGAAATATATATCCGCTATGCTTTCTATTTATTTTATAAAGAATAACAAAATGTTCCTGATCCCAATGCAGAATGCAAGGAAGGGGTGCTTTATCAGCTAAGCGTTCTACTGTAAGCCTACCGCCTACTGTATTATATCCGACCTGGTCTAATGTATTGGATATACTGGAAAGTGAAACTCCCTCTTTTGTGGGAACACATACTTCCTTCAATTTTTCGAAAGAATAGTTTTGACCATTGTAATCTGTTATCATCTTTACGCATGACACGCCACAATCCATTACATCATGCTGCTTAAATATTGGGAAATTTTTCATAATAATGTTTGTATATTAATATTTTTGTAAGCGAATTAAGTCTTCTTGATTACTGTTACTGGCTTTAAACTTATTGGAGAATTTATTAAGGTTAATCTTCAACTTAAGTCCAATCTGGCGGCTATCAGGTACTACTTTTTGTCCGGTATTAATGTAACCCCATTTAGAGAATGTCTCGGGCTCTGATTTTCTTAATATATCATTTGCAAATACAGTCAATATCGTTTTTCCATTAAATAATATGAAGTTTGCTCCCAGGGTAAGGTTATACGTAGGTGAGAATTCATTGTTCAGATAGCTGTACCTGCTCTGCACCAAAAAATTTCCAAACAGAAATATCTTAGGAGAAAACATATACATGTTCGTAGTAACAAACTGATACTGGGTTTTATTATTCCTTTTTGTTTCTCCCATATAAGGATACTTTGTGAAGGGAACGGAGATATAACCTATTAGATTAGTTTGTAATTTTCCTGCTTGTAAGGAATATGATGCATTAAAATCCAGCGAAGAAGCTTTGTCTAGATTTACAACTTTATTGTATAATAAGCCATCGCTTTGATTTTGTTCAATTAAGTAAGCTGTAATATTTTTCTGGTGAACATATGCTGCACTCAGGTTTAATTTTTCGGCAATTAAAGCATTTAATTCTATTGTATGGATTTTTGTTGGTTTTAATGTTGGGTTACCTTGTTGGTAAAGTATTGTACTTAGATATTCAATGGAAGGGTCGAGATCTTTAAAAGACGGACGTTGTATTTTACTGGTATAACTTAAATCGAATTCTAGGTTTTCAGACACCGGATAATTTATAGCAATTGAAGGGAACAGGTCTTTTAATTTACGATCTTCACCAAATACTGAAACACCATCCTTTAAATACCGGCTTTGGTTATATTCTCCTCTTAACCCGGCTTCAGCTGAAAAGTTTCCGAAATCTTTGCATAAAGCCACATAAGCTGATATGGTTTTTTCCTCGAGCTTTGACCGATTCTCAACATCTTTATCCTGATTTATTTTATCTATTTGGGATTTAACATTACTCTTTATATTGGAAAAACGAACTCCTGCATTAAAATCATAACAACCGAATAATGTTGTTGAGTATTCTGCCCTTAATGCGTATGTGTTGAATTTGGAGTTATTTCTTAAAATATAATTATCGAATGATTGATCCTTGCGGTTCTGATTTGTTATGAACTCGTACCCTTTATTGCTTAGATATGAATAATCTGCAAACACGTTAATCGAATTAATTGAATCAATATCCAAACTGTAATTAAAGTTTATAGTGTGTTTTTGTTCATCTGTATTGCCATCTCTCAAAACATCGTAAATGGTAGTGCTTTGACCTGTTAATTGTTCCATTCCAGTTACATCTGAATCCAGGTTGGTTTTATCAAAAAAATACTGGATATCAAAACTATTCTTTTCGTTTATTTTCATATTTGAACCAAATGTGATATTATGACCGGTTTTATCATTCCGGGTATTCGAATTGAATTTGTTTTCTTGCTTCAGATCCTTCGTGAGTATATTTTGAAAAACGTCTACTCTTTCCTTATCGCTTATGTCTTTATATTTATAGGATAAAAAATTATTGAGTTTTCCTATTGAGTGATTAATACTGATTTCTTCCGTATGATTATAATAATGATTTACCATTGACCCATGAATAAGCTGGACAGCAAATTCCTGTTTTTCAGCGTCCTTGGTGATTATGTGAATAACACTTTTATATCGTGCATCGTATTTTGACGATGGATTTCTGTCAACTGTAACACTCTTGATTTTTTCCGGTTGCAAGGATTGTATCTGGCTTGTGTTTTTTACTTCTTTACCATTTATGAATATAAGCGGAGTCCCTTTTCCGATCACTTCTATACTTTCTCCTAGTACTTTAACACTGGGTACAAAAGATAGTATATCATTCGCTGATGGAAGGGTACTTAACCTGGAGTCTGCTACCCTAAGTGTTAGTTTTCCCTTTTCAGATTTAATTAATTTCCGATGTCCTGTAATAGTAACTTCACCTAGAGCAATATCGTTATTTAATATAATATCGGGTAGTATAACAGATCCTGTTATCTTAATCTCTTTTGTATAATTCTCGTATCCAACATAAGACACCTGATAGGAATAATCTCCTAATGACAAGTTTTTAACTGAAAAAAAACCGTTTTCATTAGTAATTTCGCCAAAAGTAGAAGAATCTCCCAATTTGGTAAAAATTATTGTTGAATATGGTAAAGGCTGATCATCGCCATCTTTAATTACTCCGGAAATTTCAGCGTATTGTGAATATAAATTGCTCATTGAAATGGCAAACATCAACATTGTTATAATATATTTTTTCATGATCTTATGTTATTGATTGAGAAACATAATCCAAGCATCCGTATTAATATTACGGATGCCCGGATTTATTTATTAAAATTCGTAGCTTACAGATATTTCCTTACCGTCCTTGGTTTTGTATTTCACTGTAATTTTTTTACCTCCTAAGAGTTGGTTCATTTCCGATGATAACACATCGTTTGATTTAAATAAGTGATTCATTTTTAAATTAATTTAAATTGTTAATAAAACTGGTTATTGTTAGTCAAATTCGTAACTAACGGTTATTTCCTTGCCATCAGCGTCTTTATAGGTAATTGTTATTTTTTTACCTCCCAAAAGTTCATCCATTTCAGATGCTAATACATCATTTGATTTAAATACTTGTTCCATTTTAATTTGAATTTAATTGTTAATAAAAAAGTTTGGTTCGTTGTTAGAATTCGTAAATTACAATAACTTCTCTGCCGGTTTCATCTTTATAAGTTACAGTTATTTTTTTACCTCCCAAAAGTTCATCCATTTCAGATGCTAATACATCATTTG
>DAIMFE010000082.1:0-14851 GCA_036724805.1 Bacteroides sp. | reverse complement strand
CGTAAATCATTTATGGATAGCCACTTCGAATATATGTTGCGTTAAAGTTGGGTTAATTTATATTTATGGAAATTTGGAGCAACTTTTATCTTGAAGTAAATAGCCGATATAACTGTAAGGCAAGCACCGAATAAATAAGTCATATCAAAAGAAACATATTCGGCTATATATCCCCCAAGCATTAAACCAATACCTATTCCAGCATCCCATGAAGTAAGGTAAGTAGAAGTTGCTGTACCTCGTTTATTATGAGGTGCCAGATTTACAAAAAGTGAATTAAAAGCAGGAAACATAGCTCCAAAACCAACACCTAATAACAACGGGATAATAAAGAACAATACTGTTGTAAATTCTTTATTATACTGCATTAACTTTCCACAAGCAGCCAATAGAAAAAAACAGGTACATACTAAATAAAAGCCTAAAGATATAATTTGTGTGATTCGTCCTTTATCAACTTGTCGCCCGGAAAACAATCTGGATATTGCCATTCCTATTGCCATAAATGTAAAGAAGAGTCCGGTATTGAGTGATATGCCTATTTCTTTTGCATAAATAGCAACATAAGTTGTTGTCAGTCCGTAAGGGATGGATAAAAGAAGTAAAGAAATTCCGGCCGGAATACCTCTCAACAAGATGAAACGATCTAATGAAATGGGTTCACGTTCAACAGGCTGCCTGGGGGGTGTTTTAACCAAACAGGCCATTATAAAGCCAATACTACCCGATATTAAAGAACAAACAAAAATCGTTTCGAAGGAATAACTCTCGTGAAGAAATAATCCCACCATCGGCCCGAAACTCATGGCTGTATTATTCATTAATCCGTAGTAACCAATTGCTTCCCCACGTCGGGATGAAGGGGTTACATCTATAACAATGGTATTCCCTGCCACTGTAACCATACCAAAGGCCAGTCCATGAACTACCCGAAACATGATAAACAGCGAGAGTACACCCGCAAGCATATATCCGGCAAAGATAGCTACGAATGCAAAATATGCAATCAGGTATAAAGGTTTACGAGAGAATGCATCCAGTAAGAAACCGGAAAAAGGGCGAATACACAATGCAGCAATGCTATAAGACGATAATATTAAACCTATTGCGGAATTCTTAGCATTAAAAACTTCTGTGAGGTAAAACGGAAGTATAGGTAGTATCAGATAGAAGGCAAAAAACAGTAGGAAGTTGGCCGCCAAGATAAAAACATATTCCGGAGAGACCAGTTTTTCTTTTGCCATGATTCGAAGATTATGAATTTGAAATTTTGAATTATGAATTAAGGATTTAACCACATGGTCAATTCAAAATTCATAATTCAAAACTATTTTAGTTTGCCGCTTCAAATTCTTTTAAGAAGCGTACATCATTTTCAGAGAATAAGCGAAGATCGCTTACCTGATATTTTAGGTTAGTTATACGTTCAATACCCATCCCCAATGCGTATCCGGTATACACTTTGCTGTCAATTCCGGAAGCTTCAAGAACATTAGGATCAACCATACCACAACCAAGAATCTCAACCCAGCCGGTATGTTTACAGAAGGGACATCCTTTGCCACCGCAAATATTACAGCTAATATCCATCTCGGCACTTGGTTCTGTAAATGGGAAGTATGAAGGACGTAAACGTATCTTAGTTTCGTTTCCAAACATTTCTTTAGCGAAAAGAAAAAGCACCTGCTTCAAATCAGTGAAAGAAACGTTCTTATCGATATAAAGAGCTTCAATCTGATGAAAGAATGCATGTGCGCGATAGCTGATCGCTTCGTTACGGTAAACGCGTCCCGGACAGATAATACGGATAGGTGGTTCCATTTTCTCCATAACTCTTACCTGCACAGAAGAGGTATGCGTACGCAGCACTATATCAGGATGGGCTTCAATAAAAAAAGTATCCTGCATATCTCGCGCGGGATGATCAGCAGCAAAGTTAAGCGCGGAGAAAACGTGCCAGTCATCTTCAATCTCAGGTCCTTCGGCAATACTGAAACCCAATCGGGAAAATATGCTTATGGCTTCATTACGTACAACCGTAATAGGATGACGAGTTCCCAACTTGATGGGATAAACCGAACGTGTGAGATCCAGTTCGTCATTGCTGCTGTCTTGATTCTCAAAAACTTCTTTCAAAGCGTTGATCTTCTCCTGTGCACGGGTTTTGAGTTCGTTCAATTTCATGCCTACATCCTTTTTCTGTTCGGCAGCTACATTACGAAAATCAGTCATTAAATCATTAATGGCACCTTTTTTACTTAAATATTTAATGCGGAGAGCTTCGAGTTCTTCGGCACTCAAAGCCGTTGCGGCTTCAATTTCTTCAAGAAGTTGCTTAATCTTAGCTATCATATTTATGTGTTCTAATATTGGCTACTTAAAAAATGAATGCAAAGATAGCTGTTATTCCGGATTTCTCCTATTTTAGTGCTAAAATACTTACTGAATGGAAAACAATTTTACCGTTTTTATGGTTATCAATAAATGTAACAAACTTAAGAATATAAAGATTTAACTATGGATAAAAATGTAAAAAAAGCACCAAGTTATCTGGATGATCCGCATTTAAGTAGAAAGACAAAAGAATACCTCAAAGAATTAAACGCCAGTGTCACTCCTGTAGAGAGTTTACCGGTTCCCGAAGCACGGAAAGTTCTGGAAGTTGCCCAATCTTCTGTAAGAGTAGACCTATCCGGAATTACCGAGACGGAAGAAAAGATTCCTGTAGAAGATCATTTCATTAAATTAAACATTGTACGTCCCGAAGGAATTAAAGAAAAATTACCGATGTTTATGTTTATTCATGGTGGTGGTTGGGTATTAGGTGATTATCCTACTCACAAACGTTTGGTTAGAGATTTGGTAGTAGAATCGGGCATTGCCTGCGTTTTTGTTAATTATACCCCTTCGCCCGAAGCACAATATCCGCAAGCCATCAATGAAATTTATTGTGCATTAAAATGGGTTTCCGAGCATGGTGACGAAATAAATGTTGATGGTAATAAAATAGCATTGGTTGGAAATAGTGTTGGTGGAAATATGTCGGCTGTTGCAAGCATTATGGCCAAAGAAAAAGACGGGCCGCATATTAAGTTGCAAGTATTATTGTGGCCTGTTACCGATGCTAAATTTGATTGGGATTCGTATATGATGTATGGAGAAGAACGTTTCCTTACCACTTCATTAATGAAATGGATGTTCGACCAATACACAATGGATCCGCACCAAAGAAATGAAATATATTTATCACCTCTACAGGCTTCAGTTGAGAAATTGAGTGGCTTACCGCCAACTCTTATAATGGTAGCCGAGAATGATATTCTGAGAGATCAGGGTGAAGCTTTCGGCAAAAAGTTGAATATGGCAGGGGTAGATGTGATGACTATTCGATTCAATGGTGTTATTCATGATTGGGGGATGTTGAATGGATACACAGATTTGCCGGAAACGCGATCGATGATATTCTTGACTGCGGCAACGTTGAAGGAATATTTAAAATAAAAGCCTAACAGAAACGCGAATGGCGCGGATTGAGCGGTTCACTCGTTCAATCTGCGTTATCCGAGTGTCCATCAATAAACTCAAGTCTTTTCATATCTTTCTCCCTCCCAAAAAACTTTAGTATTCTTATCTGTTCTTTTAAAGTTGGTACTTTTACCGATAATCCATTTAAAAATATAGTATTGAATTCATTGATAGTAACTTTATTCCATTGATTATTTTTATATATCTCCAGATTCCCTGATACCTCAATTTCCATTTCAGCAAATTTAAATAAGCCAAGATTAGAACGGAACAAACTGATTTCTTTTGCCTTTGGAGTTATCACCAACTTATCCGACCATATTTTTTTAAGTAAATCCGAATTTTCAGAAGTGGTTAGAATGTCAATGTCTCTTGTTTCCCGGATAGGAAAACCGGAAAGTATTAATGCGGAGGAGCCAAAAATGCAGAAATCACCGTTAAGCAGTTCCAAGCCTTCGGCGGCTTCATGTAAGGTGAATTTGATCTTTTTAAGCATTTCTTTTTATGCAAATTTACGATAATATGACAATACTGTCACCGAAACAGTAGTAGATGATACCGGCATCCCTCTGATTGGTGTTAATGTATTAATTTAGCACATCCCACCACACACCCACAATCCAATCGTAGCCGGATACTCTCAATATTGCCTCGTAATAGTTTTCACCATTCTTTACCTGCTCCTCAACAGGATACAACAGTCTACGAGGAGTTTTCCCTTCCGATTGATTACTGGAAGGATTATAATTGAGAAACTTTATTTCAGGTATACCGGTTCTTCGCCAGTTAGCAAAAGATTCGAACGGATTTAATACATTTCCTACCCAATGCTGCATATTAATCTGTTCCATTTCCTTTCCCCGGATAAGATTATTCTGCATTATGAAACCGGCGATTATATCAGTAGAAACCAGCGGAGCGCCATATACAGTAAGATACTCGATAGAAGCTTGCAAAGCACGCTCGTAATGGTATTCTATAGTTTGCGGCACATCCCATCCACGCAGTTTGGCTTCTGCAAGCAATAGTTCAACTTCAGAATAACTCATATGCACATAAGGTGCATCAAATGCCATAAACCATTTAGAGGGCTGAAGGTATTGGTATTTACCGGCAACGGTCACTTCTTTGCCGTCTATTGTTAGCTGAATGTCTTCCGGATTTTGTTCCCAATCAAATCGGGCGGTAGGTCGAGCCATTTTCGTATAACTTCTTTTTAACTCATATATTTGAGCTGTTATATCAGTATAATCTCTATTATCCAGATAGCAACCACCGTAAATCGTAATGCGAGGATCTCCGGTAGATTCCATGTACTCAATTAATTTACTGGTATAGCGATAAGTACGATCTGTACGGAAACGATTAGACAGTCCGTTTCCTCTTCCCGGGCCGGACGATGGGTTTGCCTGATCTTCATGTTTAATCATGCATATATCATCGTTGGATGTCATAACACCGTTCTTTATAGCTATTTCGGCTTCCTGTTTTGCTTTTTCCGGATTAACATTTACCAAACGCATAGCTAACCGAAGACGTAAAGAGTTACTAAACTTCTTCCATTTACTTATATCACCATCGAAGAAATGATCATACATAATCGCATCTCCATCTGTATCGAGTTGTTGAAATGCTCGTTCTAATTGCAGGAAGAAATCATTATATATCTTTTCCTGAGTATCGTAAGTAGGTTTTAATATTCCGGTAAAGTATCCGTAACCCGCATTGAAATAAGGTATATCACCATACATATCGGTAAGTTGGTGAAATACAAATACTCTCATTATTCTTCCGATTGCATTGATATTAGATAAAGACTGATCTTTTTCTGTGCGCTCAACAATATCTGCCAGGTTCTTCGATAAGCGGGTATACCTACGCAACCAAAGCTCTGCCATGTATGAATCGTTCTTTATTCCAAGACATCCATATTCCACTGTTCCCCAATCTCCACACCACTGTTGCACAAAGCCACCCGGGTATATCATATGCCTGTGCCATTCCTGCGAATCATTAGATAAATACATCTGTATAGTTGGCAAAAGTAAATTAGGATCCATATCTGTAGACTTGGTAGGATCTTGATTGATATCGCCGAAATCACACCCACAAAGGAATAAGGTTGCAACAGATATTTTAAATCCTGTATATAAGGTTATAAGTTGTTTTCTGTATTTCATAACAATCGGATTTGATTAAAATACTAGTTTGATATTGAGTCCGAATGACCTGCGAGAAGGAAGAGAACCGTACTCCAAACCCTGACCATTACTATTGTTATAAGCAGATTCCGGATCTATATTTGGAACGTCTGAAAAAATCGTCCACAAATTGCGAGCATAGAACGTAAACATCACATCCGAAAGAAACGTTCTTTCCAAAACTCTCCTGTTCAATGCATAACCCAATGTAAGCTCTCGCAACTTGACAAAAGAAGCATCGTATATAAATGGCTCCGGAGAGTTGTCCTGAAAGAATTTCCAATAATCATAAGGATTTACCGGGGTTTCGTTTTTAACATAAACAGGTTGATCAGCCGACCCTACATTTACTACTCCGTTTCCTACCAATCCGCCACTGGGAATCCAATTATCCGGATCGATGTTAGCTTGCTTCCGTAATTCTTCGGAGTTGTACCATCCTTCCCTTCCTACTAATGTTGCTTTAGCTGTTCCATTTACATGAGCCATCATACTGCTCATAGAGTATAAATCGGCGCCCCATTTTATATCCAGCAATGCACCAAATGAGAAAGATTTATACCTGATGGTAGTACCCACTCCACCTATCCAATCATAAACTCCTTGCCCAAGTACTTCCAGATTATCACCCACCAATGGTAACCCATTCTTACCATAAATTACTTTACCGTCATCTGTTCGTTGAAGTTTTTTCCCAACAATAACACCATATGCATCTCCTTCCCTCGCCTGAATCATGGCTCCCGACCACCGTGACATAGCTAAGGAATATTCTTTTAAGTCCGGATGAAGTTTCACAACCTTGTTTCTGTTGCGGGCATAGTTCATATTTATTTCCCAGTACAGGTTTTTATTCCGTATCGGAATAACTCCCAAACTAAGTTCCACTCCACTATTTCTTATTTCTCCACTATTTATCGTAGCATATTCAAAACCGGATGTTTCGGTTATGGGCAGGTCCATTATCTGATTCTTGGTGCGTTGCAGATAGAATCCCAGATCCATTCGTATCCGGTCATTAAGCATTCGTAATTCTATTCCTGTTTCATAAGAATCTGTTCGGGTAGGTAATAAATCTTCTTTAGGAATGCTCGATGATGATATTTCTCCTAACGGTTTGCCATTAAACGAGCCGGGTTGCATTCCATAATTCAGATTTAGTTTATATGGAGCCGTATCACCACCTACTTGTGCCCAAGACATGCGGAACTTACCGAAATTCAGAAATTTACTATTAACAAATTCACTGAATATTAAGCTGGAAGATAAGGAAGGATACATATATGAATTACGTCCTTTCATTAAAGCCGATGACCAATCGTTCCGTAAAGTAAAATCCAGATAGAAGTAATTCTTATACCCTATATTTACGGCTCCATATAAAGAATTTATCCGTTTACGGAGATGTACGTAATCCGTATTTTTAATCAGATAATTGGTGATTGAATGGATATCCGGTGAAATTTGTTTCTCGGCCAAGTTATAAAAGGTTTCATTATCGAAGTACATCAGGTTTCCGCCAATAAAAGCAGATATATCCATGTTGTTTCCTATTTTACCGGCATATCGCAAAAAAGATTCGAAGTTTGATTCTCTCACGTTGATTGTATTCTCACTCATGGCACCTTCAGGCGCTGTTGGTGTATACAAACCCTGAAATTCTGTGATGCGAAAGCGATAATAATCTGTTCCACCACGAAGTTGTAAGGTAAGCCCCGGAATAAATTCATAGCCAACCTGTATGTGGCCTAACAAACGTTGTTTCTTTGATTTATTAAACATCTCATTTATTGACCAATAAGGATTAATGCGGTATTTATTATCACCATTCCACTCTGCATAGCGTCCGTATTTGTTTTTATAACCCTCTTTCAGCCACCGCTGATCAAAGTTAGGAGCTAGACCGATTAAAGAAACACCTATATTATTAGGTGAATCGGATAAGGCAGGGCGGTTATTTACATCTTCCAGAATATAATTTACCCGTGAATCAAATTGTAGTTTATGAGTAATATTGGCTTTTACACGTAAAGTAAAAGAGTTTCTATTTAAATCAGATGCCGGAACGATATCTCTGTTTCGAATATCGGCAATAGAAGCTCGTATGCTCGTTTTATCTGTTGTAGAAGTAAGGGAAAGAGAATTACTGAAAGTTGTACCCGTACGAAAAAAACTGGAAATATTATTACCTACATTGGTATAAGGCTTTTCCTGCCCATTAAAAATAATCACTTTTTGATTGGGATCAAGTTTAGGTCCCCATGCTACTTGTGAAGATTCCCGCCCTCTTTCAAAAGTATCGACCAGTTCGCCGTTACGTCCCATGCCGTAAACTCTCTGGTAATCATCAATAGTTGATAACTGGGTAACAAAATCCATTCCGCTACTTAGTTCAACGCTGAATCCTTTACGGGAAGCTGATTTAGTTGTTATTAAAACAGCTCCATTAGTAGCCCGCGATCCATATAGTGCAGATGCGGATGCTCCTTTTAAAACAGTAAGACTTTCAATGTCTTCAGGATTTATACCCGATATAGCATCTCCCATATCATACCCACCCCACATATCAGCCTGGCCAAGTTGAGAGTTATCCATCGGAACCCCATCAATAACAAATAGAGGTTGATTATATCCTGACAACTCCGCATTACCCCGAATGTTCACCCGAACCGATGCCGATGGTCCGGCTGTATTTGAAAGCACATCTACACCCGCCATTTTACCGGAAAGAGCGTTCGCCAGATTCATAGGGCGAGTAGCACTAATGGAGCTTCCTGAAATCTCGGCCACAGAATATCCCAATGCTTTTGCCGATCGTTTGATACCTAAGGCAGTAACCACCACCTCTCCCAACTCATTAGCCACTTCACGCAAACGAATATTATTAAACAAGCCGGATCTGGAAATATATAGTTGTTGCGACTCGTATCCGATAAATGATATTTCAACATAAGAATTTACGGGAACTTCCAATGTAAAATTCCCTTTTACATCGGTAATCGCGCCTTGTTTTGTTTGCTTGGCAGTAATACTGGCACCAATAATTGGTCCGCCTGATTCATCGGTCACAGTGCCTTTGATGTGGAAGAAAAGGGGTTTCCTTAAGTTTTTCGCATTTTCGTCTACAAAAATCATTATATAATCGCCGGAAATACGAAAGGAAAGTTGATGTGGTGGAAGAATATCATTCAGAATATCTGGAACAGATCGATTATACAGGTTAACCTGTACCTTACGTTCTAAATCAATTTCTTCATTACGGTACCAAATCTTATAATTTGTGTTCTCCTTAATCCAACTAAAAACTTCACCAACTGTTATGTCAGCCAAGCCGGCATTCACTGTTTGGGGTAAAACAGGCAGACTGCAGGTAAGAAATAAAAGAGAGAACCATAGAATCAGGTTAAACTTCATAAAAAAAATACTGTGCCTCAAATCAATAAGACATAAATGCTCTTCGTTCTAAAATTATTTATACCTTTGTTACGGCTTTAGAAAGAGTTAAAACATAGTAAGGATTTGTTATAACCAAAAGCCATGCTCATATGGAACCGGGATGTGTAGCGACACTTTCCGGTTTTTTGCTTTTAGCCGTGCTTGTTCTTTTTCATACTATCAGATTGCTCAGTATTATTTAGTTATGGTTATTAAATTATTTTCCATCGAAAAGTTTAATCGCCTTTCCATCGAAAAGATATTTAATATATCGTTAATCGATTCTTTTTTATCAAATTCAATTGTATATATTATATCTCCTATATCTTCGTTACCGAATTTAAAATCTACATCATAATATCTTTTAAGTTTACGAGTAATATCTCTTAATGGCATTGCATCGTAATAATGTCTCCCTTCTTTCCATCCGGTAATCTTTTCGGCATTTACAGTAAAAGTTTGTATTTCGTGACTTTCTTTATTATAGATAACTTGCTGGTTGGGTTCCATTATTATTTCGTCCTTTAATTTTGAAATGTTCATGCTCACCTTTCCCGTTTCCAGGGTTACGTTTACAAATTCATCTTCCTGATAAGATTCTACATTAAAAGTAGTTCCCAGAACCTTTACCTGTACATCACCAGTACGAACTATAAACGGTATTTCCTCATTGTGAGTAACATCGAAGTACGCCTCTCCGTTTAATACTACTTCCCTCTTTTTTTTACCAAATGCTTCGGTATATGAAAGAATTGAATTTCCATTTAGAACGACTTTGCTTCCATCCGGTAAATTCACCTCCTTCTGTACTCCCATTGAAGTAGTATTCGTACTCAATAATTGTTCTCCATTATCAGATTTCCCATTAAACAGAAATAAGCCCGACAGAGTAATCAATATAGCCAGTGATGCGGAAACAGCCAAAATCTTAAATGAAATACCGCTTCTCCTCTTCTCCAGATCAATCCGCCTGTGTATTTCAGTCAGAGCACCAGCCTCCGCTCTATCTGCTTCTCTCTCAATACTTTCACCTAACCTAATATTATCCAACAAATAATAAATTCTGTCGGGCTTAAATTCATTCTGTTTAATTCCTCCTGCATCTTCACGATTACTCTCAGAAGCCGAACAATTATCTTTTATATTTTTTTTTCTTCGATTCATCTTATACTGTGGTGCTATAATATATGAGTGAAAGATTTAGAAAAGCGTTTAAGAAGAAACATGCATTTAACATTCATTAATAACAAAGACACGAAAACGAAATAAGAGTAAGCATATGCGGATAATACTTCTTAATCTGATCTGTTATTTTCTCAACAGCAATTTTAAGTTGCACGCGTACAGTGTTTTCGGATAAACCGAGTTTCTTTGCAATCTCAACACTATTTAATCCATCGTTACGGCTCATCATAAAGATAACCCTGCACTTTTCGGGTAAATTTGTAATCGAGGCTGACAATAATGACCTTATTTCTTCTGTGATAATTAGTTCTTCGGGATTATCGGCCGGTTCTATTTCTAATTGAATGGGAATATCTTCTAACGAAACCGTATCGGTGATAGAATGTGCCTGAAAAGATTTTATCTCGTTACGCGCTATAGTAAATAAATAAGATTCGATTGATTTTACATTTGTTAGTTGTTTTCTTGATTTCCAGAGAGAAAAGAACACAGTAGAGATTACTTCTTTGCATGAATCCATATTTAGTAGTCGATAATAAATATAGCGAAATATTTGCTTGTAATACCGATGATAAAATACATCGAAGGCTCTCTGATCATCTTTGGATATGAGTTTAATTAATTCATCAACTGGCAAATTTTTCATTTGATAAGGCTTACAATATTAACACAAAGATAACGTCTATTAAATGATTTCACCATAATTATTGAACAATTTTTTTATCTACTACAAGAATTATTATGCAATACGTTTGAAACATGCTGCGCAGTTCTTACAAAAAAGACAGATAAACACCCCGAGATTGTGTTCAAAATAGACTTCAATATCTATTGCTAAATAATAATAAAGAAAAAAAATGGTGTCCGATTGCAACTTTTCGCAAGTAACCCCGTCTAATAGATAGAAAGACAATAATAAATAGCAAATTAACTAAAGAATATGTGTGTGTAAATAACTTTAAGTAACAGTTAGGAATTCAATTTTGTATCAGCACTGGTTGTGAAACCGGTGCTGATTTATTATAAACGGTTCTAATTAATTAGGTAAGTGAGCAAAATTGGTTTATACTATAATTGAGTACACACACTTATTTACAATAAAATAAATTATATATGATTTTTTTTGGTGATTGGGGATATTTGGGTTTGTTTTTAGGATGCTTCCTGGCGGCCACTATTCTTCCTTTTAGTTCGGATGCATTATTTATTGCGTCATTAGGATTGGGAGGAAGTGTAACGCTTACTCTATTTTTAGGAACGCTGGGCAACTGGCTCGGAAGCCTCACCACTTATTGGGTGGGTTATATTGGTAAGTGGGAATGGATTGAGAAGTGGTTCAAAGTAAAAAGCGAAACACTTGAGAAACAAAAATCAAAAGTTGATAAATATGGGAGTTGGTTGGCCTTTTTAGTGTGGTTACCTTTTATTGGCGATGTCTTTGCTATTGCTTTGGGATTTTATAAAACGAATTTCTGGTCAACGGCACTGTTTATGTTAATTGGTAAGTTGGTGCGATTTGCTTTATTAACTATTATCTTTATTTATTTTGCGGATAAACTTGATTGGTTTGTGGAATAGTTGAAAATGGAAAGTGAAAAGTTGCCATGCGGCATCGTAACTTTCAACTTTCCACTTTCCACTTAATTTACTGTTGCATAAACGACTTAGCTACAAACTCCATTACCAGTGGCAGCTCCATACGCCAGTACGTCCAGGTATGAGCGCCATCCTTTACACGGTATTCATGAGCTATTTTATTTTTATGGAAAAGAATATGCATCCTACTATTGCCTTCATAAAGAAAATCATCATCGCCACAGCTAATATACCAGCGAATACTTCTAATGGCTTTCAATTCATCTTCTGATGCATTCTTAATCATACTTTCAATATTATGCCGGTTGTAATAGGATTGTATTTTATCCGCCGATACACTCTGGCCGGATTTACTGATTCTTTCTTTGAACTGTTCCAAGTCCCAGTTACCGGTAGCGGCACTGAGCGGTGCGGCAGCAGAAAACATTTCCGGATGATGCAGGCTGTAGAAAATTGTTCCGCCTCCACCCATGGATAATCCCGAAATAGCACGATAACGCCTCTCCGAACGCACCCGATAAGTAGACTCTATATGAGGAACCAGCTCCTTGAAGAAGAAATCTTCGTAATCGAATTTCCCATCTATCGCATTGAAATAACCACGCACACCTGTATTGGCATCCGGCATAACAATAATCATAGGTCCAGCTTTCCCTTCTGCAATTACTTTATCGGCAATGTGTTGTACCTGACCGAATTGCACCCATCCGGTATGATCATCGCCTGCACCATGTAGTAAATAAAGTACCGGATAACTCCGATCTGTAGAATCATATCCCGGTGGCAGGTATATAGAATATTTACGTTCCGCTTTCAGGATGTTACTTTTTACTGTTCGGGTTTCGAAAACCTGCCCGCTAGTTTGAGCAAATAAAGAATTAGCCAGAAAAGTGCTAAGAATAATAGCAGTTATAAGCTGTTTCATCGTGGTATTAATTTTAGGGTTAATAGAAAATGTATATTCGCAAATATAATGTTTTAGATGATAAGTTGTTCAATGTTCTAAATAGAATATGTTATATTTGCCCATATTTACGCTAATAAATATTAATTGGATTTATTGAATAAGATGATGGAAAATAAATTTAGCATTAAAGAAAAAGTTGCTGTAATTACCGGTGCCGGTGGAGTATTAGGTGGCAGCATAGCCAAGAGCTTTATAAAAGCGGGTGCCAGAGTGGTAGCAATCGACATTCGTCGAGAGAACCTCGACTCCCGTGTAAAAGAATTAACCGATCTTGGTGGTGAAGCCATCGGAATTGTTGGAAATGTTCTGGATATTGAAAGCCTGCAATCTGTTGCCGACCAGATTGTTGCCAAATGGGGACGCATCGATATTCTTCTGAACATTGCCGGTGGTAATATGCCCGGTGCTACACTTACTCCCGAACAAAGTTTCTTCGATATGAAAATACAGGATTGGGAAAAGGTTACCAACCTCAATATGAACGGAACGGTTTACCCAAGTTATGTTTTCGGAAAAGTAATGGCTCGGCAAGGGGAAGGAAGTATCGTTAATATTTCTTCTATGGCGGCTTATTCGGCAATCACCCGTGTTCCGGGATACTCGGCTGCCAAATCGGCAGTAACCAACTTTACCCAATGGCTGGCCACCGAAATGGCTCTAAAGTTTGGTGATCGTATTCGTGTAAATGCCATTGCACCGGGTTTCTTTATTGGCGATCAAAACCGATCGGTACTTATTAATCCGGATGGTTCACTAACCGACCGCAGCAAAAAGGTAATTGCAAAAACACCCATGAAACGATTTGGCGAAATTGAAGAACTGAATGGAGCGGTGCAGTTCCTGTGTTCGGATGCCGCAAGCTTTATTACCGGAGCATTATTACCCATTGATGGTGGGTTTAGCGCTTTTAGTGGAGTATAATTCAAATGCAACTTTCTTTTCTCCCAAATGCACGTTGCATTTCCCTCAACAGCAACGTGGTAATTCGAAAATGCAACGTGGTAATTTAAAAATGCACGTTGCTGTTGGTCGGGTACAAAGAAAACACCTACGTTGTACAGGCAGAACACCTACATCCTGCCGGTACAACATAGGTATTTTGTGGGCATCTATCACCTATTTATCTAAATTGTAAGCGCCTACTTCGCTTAACTTCCAATAATATTGTATCATTAGTTGTTGTTTCCTCAATATTATCCAATATATCAATGCTTTGCCTTATGGAAAAACCGGAACAACACATAGCAATCTTCCATACAATCAACTCATCCGCCTTATATTTTTCATACAACCGGATAATAGGAGCAAAATTATTGTCATTTGCCAGCTCTTTATTACAAAACACTAGGTGTCCAATGGCGTCCAACAACTCAAGTAATTGCCGTTTGTCTACAATCTCTGTTTGTTCAGCCAGTACCGGAAAAACACTTTTATCCATTCTTCCCAAAGAACGGGCAATAATATCTCTTGGCAAAGGGTAACACTTTTTTCGGGATACCTGCTCCGGAACATATAAATGCTGATTGTTACCTATTTTTCCCAGATAATTACACATTATCCTTGCAGTAGTTTCATTTCCTTTTTCCAGAGTTTTACATATTTCAAGTTTAGTGTAGAGAGATTTCTCAGTCTCAAGAGCCTCGAGAAGACGGGTGGTACATTCAATCTGATCTACATCTTTATCTCGTAAAGCTGCCGCTACTGCCGATCGTTCAGCCGATAAAACCGATGCAAGTTTAATATACAACTGTTCAACAGACAGTTGCTTGGCCTGTAGAATATCCGATTCGTAAGGAAGGCCGCGTTTCCTTAGAACCTCTAGTGAGCTTTTCATGCCAATTTCTATATTATTTGTGACTTCTTATTAACGTGATTCCACAAATATAAGAAGATTCTCGCAAACATCGGCAAAATAAGGATGAATAAAGTAAGTGTTTGATGA
>DAIMFE010000081.1:0-15112 GCA_036724805.1 Bacteroides sp. | reverse complement strand
TATCACAAACACCGTGTTATTATTACCATAAACTAGCCGCTTCAACAAACGAACGATTAATAAACATGTAAATTATTATATATAAAAAAGCCCAAAGAGTTATTTTCTTTGGGCTTTTTTATACTATAATACTATAAATCAATTTTGCTTACTCTAATAAGTAACCTTCAATGGATTCTTTATTTTTTCGGCATATTCACTCATATACTTATTCCAGTGCGCAGCATCTTTGATATTGGCTTTGCTCCATCCGGAACCCCAATAATACGTATATTGTGATCCGGGAACATAATCACTTATTGCAAGCACATGTCCATCGGCGCCTCTTTCTGTTTTTTCTTTTTCATCAAACAGCACAGATTTAGCCTCCTTTAGTGCATTTGGAAATGCAGCACCAACAAAAATCTTTCCATTATCCACATTAGGGTTTTCTGTTGGATCAACATAGGTTATAAATCCTTTGGCAGCATTTGCAGTAACTTCCCCATCGGGTTCATGCAGAACGATACCGGTAACTATAGGCATCGTACCACTTAAACCCGTATAAGATATAACGGTTTTATTTAAGTGGGAGCCGGCATCCAATGAAACCAAACGTGTTTCGATAACGTTTGTATCATCTTTTACAGTTAAAGGATTATAAGACATCTTTACGGAGAAGCGCAAAGGTCCGTTGTCTAATATTTCGAAAGTATTATAACAATATGGATAAACAATTTCTCCATCGGCCAGCAAAGCAGAAGTTCCACCGCCCAGTGTTGGACCCACTTTATAACAATCTAATCCGTTTCCATGATCCACATGATAGGATGTTTCCGCGCGTAATTGTGAAGCAGCAGCAGGATCAATTTTACGCAAACTGTCGATCTTCGCTAATGTTTCCGGATTTAATTCTATTGCATAGCGTTCTTCCACAACCGGTTCTGTTGTACCGTATTTTGTCCAAACATCGTAACCGAAAGCGCGTTCACCTGTTTTTTGTAGAGCAGAGCCATAGGCACGGAAAGCAACCAGATCATTTTCCCATGCCAGATCGTCCACCCTTTCCGGATATTGTCTTCCGCAGGCAATAACGGATACCTTTTGGGGTGTGCCTTGTTGAATGGCGTAAACCTCACTCGCACCGGCGGCTATCGTAACCGGGAAAATAATTTTCTCATCGTAAGTTACCTGATAGGGTATCTCATTGTTTTTAGCATCTCTGATAACTACCTCGCCATCAACCGGAAGTTTCAGCGATTGTGCTACTTCCGCCATTGATATTTCAACAATCTCATTGGTTCTGTCTAGTGCGAGAGGATTGGTTATCGTTACATTCATGCCATTTTTTTCCTGACAGGAAATAAACGCAATGCATACTATAATTAAAATAAAAGCCTTTTTCATTGTTGTTTTAAGTATTTGAGGAGGTAATTTACCTCCTTTACCTGACTTTACCTCCTTTTATTCTTATTTGGGTTGTTTACCGATATATGCTAATATACCACCATCTACATACAATACATGTCCATTTACAAAGTTAGATGCTTCGGAAGCGAGGAACACAGCAGGGCCTACTAAGTCTTCGGGAGTTCCCCAGCGGGCAGCAGGAGTCTTAGCGATAATAAATTGATCGAAGGGATGACGCGTACCGTCTGCCTGAATTTCTCTTAACGGGGCTGTTTGAGGAGTAGCGATGTAACCCGGGCCGAGGCCGTTACATTGAATGTTGTATTCTCCATACTCAGAAGCAATATTGCGGGTAAGCATCTTCAAGCCACCTTTGGCGGCAGCATAAGCAGATACTGTTTCGCGGCCAAGTTCACTCATCATTGAGCAGATATTGATAATCTTTCCGTGTCCTTTCTTCATCATGCTTGGAATAACTGCCTTAGAAACAATGAATGGCCCGTTAAGGTCAATATCGATCACCTGACGGAATTCTGCAGCAGTCATTTCATGCATTGGGATGCGTTTAATGATACCGGCGTTATTAACCAGGATATCGATAACTCCAATTTCTTTTTCAATTTTAGCAACAAGTGCATTAACTTGTTCTTCGTTAGTTACATCGCATACATATCCGGTTGCATCAATTCCTGCTTCTTTATATGCTGCAAGACCTTTGTTTACTAAATCCTGATTGATATCATTGAATACTATTTTGGCACCGACAGCAGCCATTCCGCTAGCGATTGCAAAACCAATTCCATAAGATGCACCTGTTACCAGTGCTATTTTGCCTTCTAAAGAAAAGTTATTGTTCATTTTATTTTAGTTTTTAAGTTTTTAAGTGAGGCAGAAGAGTTTACTTTACCTACTTCTTTACTTTATATCTGTTATTGCCGAGAAGTCCTGATCGCCATAATCAAGGTTTTCGCCCCCCATACCCCAAATGAAAGTATAGTTATGTGTAGCAGCGGCAGAGTGGATAGACCATTCGGGTGAAAGTACAGCCTGATCGTTTTTCATCCACAGGTGGCGTGTTTCGTCTATTTCGCCCATAAAGTGACATACCGCATGTTCTTCGGGAACTTCGAAATAGAAATAGGCTTCCATACGGCGCGAATGCACATGTGGCGGCATGGTATTCCATACACTGCCCGGGGCAAGCTCGGTCATGCCCATTTGCAACTGGCAGGTTGGAAGCACCTGATTAACCAGCATCTTATTGATATTTCTATGGTTTGAACCTTCCAGTGATCCCATTTCAGCAACTACAGCATCGGCCTTTGTTACTTTTTTATCGGGGTAATTTCGGTGCGCGGGCAAAGAGTTGAAATAGAACTTTGCCGGTTTGCTTGCATCATCGCTTTCAAATGTTACATCTCTATCACCCGAACCCAGATAAAGCGCTTCTTTATAATCTAACTTGAATGTCGCATTACCGGCTTTTACAACGCCAGAACCACCAACATTATATATGCCTATTTCGCGACGGGTCGAAAAATAAGGAGCTTTTAAAGGATCAATAGCTTCCAGTTTTAAAACTTCGCCCACAGGCATTGCGCCACCTACCACCATACGGTCGTACATGGAATATACCATGTTAACTTCGTTTGCAGAGAAAACTTTCTCTATTAAGAAATCGCGGCGGATTCGCGCGGTATCGTAGCATTTTGCATCTTCGGGATGCGCAGCATAACGAATTTCATAGTTTGTTCTCATAATTATTATCTGTTTAATAATAGCTTCGTTTACGTACACGGTCACAAAAATAATGAAAGAAAACCGGATTTGGTCATAAAACGTATAAAAAATAAAAGTTTACTCCCGTGGCATCTCCAGTATCTTGTCGAATATACGGAAAAGGTCTTCAACAGATTCTGTTCGCAACATAGCTATTCTGGTTTCTCTAAAGTTAGGAATCCCTTTAAATAAAGGAGTAGCGGCCAAATGACGGCGAATATGAATGATGCCTCTTCTTTCATCAAGACGCTCAATGCTGCTTAATACTTCCTGGCGCAAAACATTCAGTTTCCATTCAAAAGGAAGTGGCGGAAGCTCTTCTCCTGTTTCGAGATAATGCTTTATTTCTTTAAATATCCATGGGCGACCAATACTTCCGCGTCCTACCATGATAGCATCAACCCCATAACGCTCGAAGCATTCCTTTGCACGTTGCGGAGAAGTGATATCTCCATTACCAATGATAGGAATATGCATACGCGGATTGTTTTTTACTTCACCTATCAAAGTCCAGTCTGCTTCTCCGGTATACATCTGCGAGCGGGTACGGCCATGTATGCCCAGAGCAGCTATTCCGCAATCCTGAAGTTGTTCTGCAAGTTCAACAATTATCTTATTGTCGCAATCCCAACCGAGGCGGGTTTTTACGGTAACCGGTAATTTAACAGCATCAACCACTGCGCGGGTAATTTCTAACATCTTAGGAATATTGCGCAACATTCCTGCTCCTGCACCTTTTCCGGCAACCTTCTTTACAGGACAACCAAAGTTTATATCAAGAATATCCGGCCGGGCTTCTTCAACAATCCGGGCGGCACCAACCATTGCTTCCGTTTCTTTCCCGTAAATTTGGATGGCTACCGGGCGTTCTTCTTCACTGATAGTGAGTTTTTGCCGGGTTTTGTTTACTTCTCTGATAAGTGCATCACTGGATACAAATTCGGTATATACCATATCGGCACCGAATTTTTTGCACATCAATCGAAAAGCCGGATCGGTAACATCTTCCATAGGAGCCAGCACTACCGGATATTTAGAACTATTGAGCTTTTGTATATATGGATTCATAAAATTAATAAGGACAATGACAAGCTGCTAATAAAACTCATTACACACTCTAACACAACGAAATTTTCTGGCTGAGAGAAGTTTTGAGTCGTCTTGCTTTCGCAAGTGATAGTACCATAATCAATGGATTGGTTTGCAAAATCAATCTCAATACTATAGCCTTCAAGTTGTCGATATTGCTTTATGTATATATCAACAGTTTTATCCTTAGGGATAAAGCCTAATTTTAAGAGAAGTTGCCTATAATCCATAGTCTTTCTAATTATAATACAAAGGTAGAAATTTCATTCAGACGTTCTTGTTTATTAGAAGTTTATTTTAAACCTTAAAACCGTTTTGCAGATTTAAAGTTTGATTTAAAACTATATAAAAAAATTAAGCCCAAAATGTCCATTGGAGTTATGAAACACGGTGTCTTTCCAAATGCGCGTTGCATTTCTCTCAAATGCGCGTTGCTAATTCGAAAAAGCACGTTGCATTTGGGTAAACAGCACGTTGCATTTCTCCCAAATGCAACGTGCATTTTTGGGGTACAAACGGGGTAAATCAGATCTTGCCTGCCGCTTTTTAATAAATGTTTCCCAATAAAGTTTCAGATTCCGATAAACTCCACTATTTTTGTTGGGATTTTAACCTTAATAAAACTGTTTATGAATAAAATGACCGAAATTGTATCCCATTTCGCCATCGAAGGCGGAATTGGCGACATTACCCCACTTGGAAGTGGTCTCATCAACGACTCTTTCCGCGTAAAGAATACTAAATCCGGCAAACCCGACTATGTACTTCAAAGAATAAATCATGCCATTTTTCAAGATGTAGACATGCTGCAAAACAACATTCAGGCAGTAACTACGCATATCCGTAAGAAACTGGAAGCAGCAGGAGAAGATGATCCGAATCGGAAAGTTCTAAGTTTTATCCCCAACAAAGAAGATGGTAAATATTATTATTTTGATGGCGAAAGCTATTGGAGATTAATGATATTTATACCCGATGCGATTACATATGAAATTGTAAATCCGGAATATTCATATTATGCAGGTGTTGCTTTTGGAAACTTTCAATCGATGCTTGCCGACATTCCTGTTGAATTAGGAGAAACAATTCCCGATTTCCACAATATGGAATTCCGCTTAAGTCAGCTACGGGAAGCCGTAACAAACAATGCTGCCGGAAGATTGACAGAAGTGCAATATTACGTAGACGAATTAGAAAAGCGCGCCAACGAGATGTGTAAAGCAGAACGACTTTACCGTGAAGGAAAACTTCCAAAACGCGTTTGTCATTGCGATACGAAAGTTAATAATATGCTATTTGATGATAAGGGAAATGTACTTTGTGTGATAGATCTCGACACGGTTATGCCTAGTTACATATTTTCCGACTTTGGCGATTTCCTTCGCTCGGCGGCAAATACCGGTGATGAAGACGATAAAGATCTTGACCGCGTAACATTCAACATGGAAATTTTCAAAGCCTTTGCAAAAGGTTATCTGGAATCGGCAAGGACATTCCTCACTCCCATCGAAATTGAAAACCTACCTTATGCAGCCACTTTATTCCCCTATATGCAGACGGTTCGCTTTCTGGCCGACTATCTGAATGGTGATACTTATTACAAAATAAAATATCCGGAGCATAATCTTGTACGCTCTAAAGCACAATTTAAATTGCTTCAAAGCGCAGAAGAAAACATTCCGGCTATGAGCGAATTCATAAAATCATGCTTGTAAATTATATACACATCAATAAAAAGCCGAGAATGTATATCTGGCTTTATTCCTTTGTTTTAATTGGAAGCTTATTATTAAGCTCGTGCAAAACCACAAATGATATGAAAGAATTAAATGTAAAAAAGATAAGCGAGAATATAACGGATGCAGCTGCTGTTCCGGCATTACTAGATAAAGAAAAGGTTGATTTTCAATCTATAAATATTGCAAACTGGGAAGAATATCCCTACAAGCCGGATGTAAAGTTTCGCATCGCGCATACAGCCAACTCCATTCTGCTGCAATATAAGGTAAAAGAAGCGAGTGTTAGAGCCAAGTATGGCAATGATAATGGCGCTGTATGGACAGATTCGTGTGTTGAATTTTTCCTTATCCCCGCAAACGATGGAATTTATTATAATTTCGAATGCAATTGCATTGGCACTGTATTACTGGGTGCCGGAAACGGAAGAAATAAACGTGAACATGCCGAACCGGAAGTAATGCAAGCCATTCAAAGATGGTCCACTTTGGGCCGTGAGCCATTTGAAGAACGCATTGGAGAAACCGAATGGGAAGTCGCGCTGATTATTCCTTACAGTTCATTCTATAAACATGATATCAAAACATTAGATGGATGCAATATCCGTGCTAATTTTTATAAATGTGGCGATGAATTACAAACGCCTCATTTTCTTTCATGGAATCCTATTAATGTGGAAAAGCCTAATTTCCATCTACCGGAATTCTTCGGGAAATTGAAGTTTTAGTTGGAGATTGAAAGTGAGTTGAAAGTTGAAAATTATCATGCGAGTATTACCTTTTTTATAGTAGCAGCTATAATAATTTATAAAATATCGCAGCTATATGGTAACTTTCAACTTTCAACTTTCAACTTTCAACTTATTTCGCTTATTTTTGCACCATGTTAAAATGGAGAAATAGCAGCTTTAAGCGATTGATTCGCAATACCTTTTATATATCCTCAATTGCAGGGATGATATATTCTTGTGCCAGCATAGGCCGTCCTGATGGAGGCGCATACGATGAAACCCCTCCACGTTTTATAGGAAGTACTCCATCAGCAGGTGCAATAAATAATACCCGCACCAGGATTGTTCTTGAGTTCGATGAATTTATCAAACTGGAAAAACCAAACGAAAAGGTTGTTATAGCTCCCCCCCAAATAATGCAACCGGAGATAAAACCCAGTGGAAAAAGAATCACAATAAACTTACAGGATACTCTAAAACCCAATACCACTTACAGCATTGATTTCTCCGATGCCATAACCGATAACAATGAGGGTAACCCGCTTGGAGATTTCAGCTTTACTTTTTCTACGGGAGATGTAATAGATACATTGGAAATTGCAGGGGTTATGCTGAACGCATCCGACTTGGAACCAGTGAAAGGCATGCTGGTTGGTCTCCACTCCAACCTGTCGGATACAGCATTTACCAAAATTCCTTTCGACCGTGTTGCTAGAACAGACAGCCGGGGGCGCTTCAGAATCCGGGGTATAGGAGAAGGTACTTATCGGGTTTTCGGCCTTATGGACGCAGATCAAAACTATACTTTTAATCAAAAAAGCGAAGTAATCGCTTTTCACGACTCATTGGTTATACCTCATTTTGAAGAACGGCTTCGCCAGGATACTATATGGAAAGACAGTTTAACCATCGATACTATAACCGAACGGCTATATTCACATTATCTGCCGGATAACATTGTGCTGCGAGTATTCAAGGAAGCAGGCGCTATGCAGTATTTAAGAAAGAATGAGCGTCTTGTTCCGAATAAATTTACACTGGTATTTAACGCTCCGGCCGATACTTTACCCACACTTACCGGCCTTAACTTTGATGAAAGAGATGCCTTTGTTATAGAAAAGACAAATCGTAATGACAGTATCACTTATTGGGTAAAAGATTCGCTCATCTACAAGCAAGATACGCTGCGTTTTCAATTGAATTATCTTTATACAGATACGTTAAACAATCTTGTACCAAAGACGGATACATTGAGACTTCTTGTAAGAAAGCCCAAATCGAGTAGGAAAGACGAAGAAGAAGAATCATCACGTTCTAAAAGAAGAAAAAAGAAAGAAGAAGAAAAGCCCGAACCACCCAAGTTGCTTGCGGTAAATGTAAAAGCACCCACTACTATGGATGTAGTAGGAGACATTTCACTAACATTTGAAGAACCTGTGGCCTTTATTGATACAAGCGCTATTCACCTGAAATTGAAGGTAGACACATTATGGAATGATGTTGATTTTATCTTCGAACAGGATTCACTTGATTTAAAGACTTATAATATATACCGCGAATGGGAGCCTGAAGCCGAGTATGAGTTTTCAATTGACTCAACGGCTATTGTGGGTTTGTATGGATTACATTCTGATAAAATAAAAAATACATTTAAGGTTAAGTCTCTGGACGATTACGGTGCCATTATGTTTAACATAACAGGCGCCGAGCCAAATGCTTTTGTAGAGTTACTCGATACTTCTGATAAAATGCTTAGGAAAGTAAGGGTTACTAACGGACAAGCAGACTTCCATTTCCTGGATGCCGGGAAATATGCCGCCCGTATCATTGATGATACCAACGGAAACGGCGTTTGGGATACCGGAAATTATGAACTGAACATACAGCCCGAAAAGGTATATTATTACTGGCAGGTGCTGGAATTAAAAGTGAGGTTTGAGCTAGAGCAGGATTGGGATGTAAACTTTCGTTTGCCGGATAAACAAAAACCGGATGAACTAAAGAAACAAAAGCCGGATGAGCCAAAGAAAAACCAGAACAGAGAGCGCAACCGGAATAGCAATACGCGGAATGCTCCACGTAACAATGCCCCGCGCAACAACTCAATGCCTTATTAAAGAAACAAGTAAAAACGCGTGGCGATGAAGCATCAACGGTTCACCGAAAAGGGTAAAACGTTATCTTTTCTGTAAACCGTTGCTTCAAAGGTAGCGATGAGTTCACCGTTTTGGTTAGTAACATCTACTTGATAATGCCCTGTTTTACGGCCTGCATACCTTTCTTTAGCTTCTGCATAAAGAACATCTCCCGGTCCGCTTGCCCGCAAATAGGTTATATTGGATGTAGTGGATAATGCCAAAGTACCATGGGAGTTTGCGGCAGCGGCCAATGCCAAATCGGCTAATGTAAATATGGCTCCGCCCTGGGTGGTGTTTCCTGCATTTAAGTGACGCGGTTCAACGGCCATTCTGGCTTTACCATAGCCAGCCTTTATTTCGATTAGTTCGATGCCGGCTTCAGTGGCGAAACGATCTTGTTTGAAGAATTCTTTGGGATCATCCATTATAATCTTTCCTCATGCCATTATTTATTAAACTTCCACTCGAATCCATCCTTGGTATCCTTTACCTCGAACCCAAGAGCAGTCAGTTCGTTTCTGATTTTATCTGCGGTAGCCCAATCTTTATCTGCTTTTGCTTTCACTCGCTGCTCAAGCAGCATATCAACAACCTTTCCATAAGCCTCTTCACGGTTGTTAGATGAGACTACTTCCTCTTTCAACCCAAGTATATCAAACATAAACAAACGGAACGTTTCTTTTAGCGAAGCCAAATCTTCTGCCGAAATCTTATTGGCGCCGGAAATAATATTGTTAATTATCTTTGCTCCTTCAAACAGATAAGATATTACAATCGGAGTATTTAAGTCATCATTAATTGCAGCATAGCATTTTTCGCGAAGTCCTTTTGCATCAACATCCGATTCTGCTGAAGGAACAATCTTATCCAGATTATCAACCGCTTCCATTAATCTTTGAAGTCCTTTTTCTGATGCTTGCAATGCGTCATTACTGAAATCAACCGTGCTACGATAATGAGCCTGAAGAATAAAAAAGCGAATGGTCATCGGGCTGTAAGGCTGCGTTAACAGCTCGTGGCTACCATTGAAAAACTCATCAAGAGTAATAAAATTACCCAGAGATTTACCCATTTTAGTTCCATTAATGGTAATCATATTGTTATGCATCCAGTAACGAACCATATCATCACCTTGTGATGCCACCGATTGTGCTATTTCACATTCGTGGTGTGGAAAGATTAAGTCCATTCCCCCCCCGTGAATATCAAAATGCTCACCAAGGTACTTCCGTCCCATAGCGGTACATTCGCAGTGCCATCCTGGGAAGCCATCTCCCCATGGAGAAGGCCAACGCATGATATGCTCGGGCGATGCTTTCTTCCATAAAGCAAAATCGCTGGGATTATGCTTTTCGGTTTGTCCGTCTAATGTACGGGTAGTGTTTAAAAGATCTTCAATATTTCTACCGGAAAGTTTTCCGTAATGATAATCCTTATTGTATTTCGGAACATCAAAATAAACAGAACCTTGGCTTTCATAGGCATAACCATGTTTCAGTATCTGCTCAACCAAATTAATTTGTTCTATTATATGTCCGGACGCATGTGGCTCAATGCTGGGCGGCAGTACATTTAATACTTCCATCGCTTTGCGATATCTATTGAGATAATATTGAACAACCTCCATTGGCTCCAGTTCTTCCAGACGGGCTTTCTTTGCAATCTTATCTTCACCTTCATCAGCATCGTGTTCCAGATGCCCAACATCTGTTATATTGCGAACATAGCGAACTTTATATCCCAAATGTGTAAGATACCGAAAAACAATATCAAAAGTAATTGCCGGACGGGCATGTCCTAAATGAGCATCCCCATATACTGTAGGGCCACAAACATACATTCCAACATTAGGAGCATGTAAGGGTACGAATATTTCTTTCTGTCTGCTTAACGTATTATAAATGATTAGTTGCTGTTTCATAACTATATATACGATTTAACGATTTACCATTGAAATTAGAATTGCAAAATTACAAAAAATACTTAGATTTACGATTATAACAGCTCCGCCCATTCTGCATCCGTCAGATTATCGAATGGATTTGAATCAACAATAAATGTTTCTGATAACCTCCGCTTGCCTTCCTGCAAACGAATAATCTTTTCCTCTATCGTATTTTCAGTAATAAACCTATAGGCAAACACATTCTTATCCTGACCGATACGGTGTGCTCTGCTTATTGCTTGCATCTCCGATGCGGGATTCCACCACGGATCAACAATAAAAACATAATCTGCCTGTGTAAGGTTTAACCCCACACCACCAGCCTTTAATGAAATAAAGAAAGCGCCAATGTCTTTTCCGTTTACGAATTTATTTATTTCCTGTTCTCTGTCGGAAGTTGATCCGGTGAGCATTGTGTACTTCCAGCCATGCGTATTGAAGGCATCCGCTATTATCTCCAAATGTTTCACAAAAGAAGAAAAGATCAATACTTTATGTCCTTCGCTTCGCAGTGTTTCGTAAGTAGATACAATCTCTTGCAGTTTACCGGAAGAACCCAAAAATTCCGGATGAACCATTTTAGGATGAGAAGCCAGTTGGCGCAGCTGCATAATGCCATTTAATACAATCAGATTGTTTTTTTCTTTCTGCCGCAGAAGCAAGTTCCTTAATCCGTTTTTCTCTGTTTGGTAAATTTCATCCTGTTGATCTGTCATTTCGCAATAAATAACTTCTTCGGTTAAATTCGGAAGTTCAGGCGCTACCTCCTGCTTGCTTCTTCTCAAGATAAAAGGAGATATCAATTTAAGCAATTTGTTCTCTATCCGTTGGTTTCCTTGTTTAATAGGATTGATATATTGCTTTTGATAATCACTTTCGGTTCCAAATATATCCGGCTGAATAAAGTGAAATTGCGACCAGAGATCCTTTAATGAATTCTCAATAGGGGTTCCTGTTAATACCAACCGATGATTGCCACAAAGCCGGATAGCAGCTTTAAAAGTTAAAGAGTCACTGTTCTTAATATTCTGGCTCTCATCCAATACGATATATTCGAAGGGATATTTTGAGAGTTCATCGATATTGTTTCGCATAATGCCGTAGCTAGTCAATATGAGATTGGAGCGATTGAATAATTGCTCCATATTAACTCCTTTCAACTGATTAGATCCGAAGTATTCGCAAACGGTTAATTGGGTAAATTTATCCGCTTCCCTTCTCCAGTTATGTAACAACGAAGTAGGCACAACAATCAGCGAAGCGTTAGGTCTTTCCTGTAAAGAATCATCGCCAAACAAAGACAATTGCCCTGTTGCCTTATTTTTCCCTGAAGTAAAGATGGCAGTAGAAGATTCGGAGTAAATATTTTGCAATACGGCCAGCGTTTGAAGCGTCTTCCCCAATCCCATATCATCAGCTAAGCATCCGCCCAGATTATTTCTATTGAGATGTAGCATCCAGTTATAACCATCTTCCTGATAACGCCGCAAAGTAGCTTTCAGCTTTTGGGGTAGATGAATTTTTTCCTTCTCGCGGTATTGGGCTTTACTGCCATTTAAAATACTGGAGAGTACACCTACGTAAGATCGCTTTAGCTTAATTCCTGTAGCACCATACTCCTCGGATAGTTCAATAAGATCGGTAAATTCCCTAAACCATTCTTCGGGCAGCAGTACTATTTTCCCATCAGGTAAGGTATATTCCCTGTTTCCCTGAAGAATATTTTTCCTGAAATGGATAAAAGGAATACGATAATTCCCGATTACCACAGTAATGTGCAGTTCAAACCAGTCGTTTGTTTCGGTAATATTTTGTTCAATCGTTATTTCGTTCAGGCAATAATCTACTTGTTTATCTGTATTCATTAAACGAATTTCATTGCTTAGAAAATCTTTATTCCGACTTATCCATTCGGTAACATCACGATAAGGAGCCTTTTCGGATATTTTATAGAAAGCGTCATTTAATAATTCCAGATCGGAATCTTTCATCCGTTGCAATATCTTTTCTTCTTTTTCTTTATCTCTATAGAAATATCGGATAACCTTTCTTCCGTCTTCATCGCATAAAAACACATGTTTAGGGGTAAATGCTTTACCGGGATAGAAAAGCTTATCGCCATAGGCGAACACCAGTTTTAGCGAAGTATCTTCATAAATACTGCTTTCCACACTTAGAATAGCTTCGCATTTTCTATGCTCTTCGAAGATGGGCAATCCTTTCGATTCTACTTCGTGATGACAAATAATGGGATACACAACATTCTCCATGTATTTATCCAACAGATTAACACTTACAGAAACAACCGGTTTTTTGGTAAAAGGCACTATTCGTGATGATTGTATATCATGAAATACATGCAATTCATTTCCCGCAAGAATGATTGCCGGTGATGAAGTTAATATCAAAACCGGCTTTTTATCCAACAAAGAGATTTCTTCTCCACCCCTCTTGCATTTCAATTTATAAGCAAAAGATGTTTCATCGGCCTCAAAGTAAAATGAAGATTCTGTTAGAGCCGGAGATACATTATAGGAGTTGTGCGGGTAAAGAATCTTATTTCCCGGATCGTTTTGATAAAGCGGGAAATTATGTTTGCGAATAATTTCCACTATCTCCACTAGTTTTTTTTCAATAAAAGGACGGATTATTTTATTAAGTGTTTCTTCGGTTGTCTTTTTTAGGAATAAGTTTATTGTCTTTTCTCGCGAATATACTGCCATCAGGTTTTTTTCAGAATAACGGGAGGCAATATCAATAACCGATTTAGACACCTCGTTCATACTATTTTTCATTTCCGGTGTTAAGTGAAATGCCTGCTCTAGTAAGTGAATGGTAGCATCGGGCATATCCTGTGCGGTATATGGTGTTAATAACGGACCAAATACAGGATGCTGTACAACGGCTATAATGATTTTAGTTTGTGGTAAGACTTCTTTCATTAAAAATTCTTTTAATCGGCAAACTTAGTAATTTTCGTTGAAAGTTGAAAGTTGGTCGTTGAGAGTTTTCACGATACCGGATGGTAACTCTCAACTTTCAACTCTCAACCAAAATATGTACTTTTGCGGTATGTGTAAAAGAAACAATGCGGTGCTTCTGGCAATGAGTGGAGGAACTGACAGTTCTGTCGCGGCAATGCTGCTTCAGGATGCCGGATATGAAGTTACAGGGGTAACATTCAGATTTTATGAGAAAGATAACGATACCGTTTATCTGGACGATGCCCAAGAATTAGCAGAGCGTTTGAATATAAAACACATAACCTATGATGCGCGTGAAATATTTAAAAGCAGCATTGTTAATTATTTCATAGATGAATATATGTCGGGGCGCACGCCTGTTCCCTGTGTAGTATGCAACAATACTTTAAAGTGGCCTCTTTTAGCTAAAATAGCCGATGAAAACGGAATATATCATATCTCAACCGGACACTATGTCAGGAAAGAATTGATTGGAGATAAATACTTCATTAAATATGCCAAAGATCCGGATAAAGATCAATCCTTCTTTCTCTGGGGATTGAGTCAGGAAATACTTTCCAGAATGGTTTTACCTATGGGCGATATTCTGAAAAGCGAAGCAAGAAGTTTTGCCGGCGAGCGGGGATTCAATAAAGTTGCCACTAAAAAAGACAGCATCGGGGTTTGTTTCTGCCCTTTTGATTATCATTCTTTTCTAAAAGAGCATGTTAATAATGAGCTGTTTAAAAAGGGAAGATTTATCGATGAAGCAGGAAATTTTATTGCTTTCCATCAGGGTTATCCCTTTTATACTGTTGGGCAGCGCCGGGGGTTGGGAATACACCTGAATCGGGCAGTATTTGTGAAAGACATTGATCCTGCAAGGAATGATATCGTATTAAGTTCGCTTAAATCACTCGAAAAAACAGAGATGCTATTAAAAGACTGGAACATTATAGATGTACCAGAACTACTTAATCATGATGATATAATTGTAAAAATACGCTACAGGAAGCAAGAAAACCATTGTACTGTTTCAATAACCAAAGATGGACTGTTACATGTTTCTCTGCATGAACCGCTCACGGCAATTGCGCCCGGTCAGGCAGCAGCCTTTTATCGGAACGGATTGGTTTTAGGGGGAGGAATTATATTAGGTTGAAAGAAACATGAGATAGTATATCTTTCTTCTTTTCTTTTTCTTCTTTTTATATTATATGTTCTTATATGTTCTGTTCTTATATGTTGTTGCAACGAAATTCAACGAGCGTTAATTTTAGAGAATTATTATAGTACTGGCATTAAGCGATTTATCAAATAGTTTACAACAGCAATTCGCAGT
>DAIMFE010000080.1:0-15153 GCA_036724805.1 Bacteroides sp. | reverse complement strand
TTCTTTCGCAACTCGAAAAGTCCAAACAATCCTTTTTGAATGGAGATATAGACTTAGCAAGAGAAATCGTCAGCCGAGAGAAACGGGTAGATGCCTTTGAGCTTAAAATAGATGCCGACTGCGAAAATTACATAGCCCTTTACAGTCCGGTTGCCATTGACCTGCGCCTGGTACTTTCGCTTATAAAAATCAGCAGTACCCTCGAACGGATAGGCGATTTTGCAGAAGGTATTGCTCGCCATGTGATTGATGACGATTGCAATAAGATAAAACCACAGGTAATTGAAGAGTTACAGTTAGAAAAGATGTTTGAAGTGCTTATCTCCATGTTGTCCGACAGCTTTGTGGCGCTCGAATCGGAGAATACTAAAGTAGCAGGAAAGATCCTCGCCAAAGACAACGAGATAGATACTTTATATCATAATTCATTAGATATATTATCCACTTATTTGCATGCCGAACCCTCCTTTATCCGTTGCGGATTGAAGTTGATGCTCCTTATCCGTAAACTGGAACGCATTGGAGATCATTGCAGCAATATAGTAGAAGAAATTGTATTTTATGTGGATGCCAAAGTTCTAAAGCATGGCGTAAAAGAGTAAAGCATTTGCTTGAAAATCATTACTTATCATTACTTTTGCAGAAAACCAGAACACATGAAGAAACAAAAGATACTCATTGTTGACGATGAACCCAATATTTGTGAGATACTACTCTATACGCTCATAAACGATGGTTACGATGCCGTTAGTGTTCATTCGGCAGAAGAAGCCTTTGCCAAACTCACATCCGAATACGCCCTTATACTTTTGGATGTAATGATGGGCGGGATGTCGGGCTACAAGATGGCTGAAACTTTGCGTAACAATGGTGTCCAAACGCCGATTATCTTCCTTACAGCTAAAAACACAGAGAATGATATGCTGACCGGATTTTCTGTTGGTGGTGATGATTATATCGCAAAACCCTTTTCCCTCAAAGAAGTCTCGGCGCGAGTAAAAGCCGTTCTGAAAAGACAGACGGCAGATGTGAAGCAAGCCTTGAATAAATTTACCTACAAAGAGTTCTCCATTGATTTTGATACCAAAGATGTCATCATCAGTAAAGAAGCCATTCTGTTGACTAAAACAGAATTTGAACTCTTAGAGTTTCTAATCAAACACCAGGAGCGGCTCTTCTCACGCGAAGAAATCATAGACCATATCTGGGAGAAAACGCCCTACATAACCGAGAGAACCGTTGATGTTCACATCACCCGGCTGAGGAAGAAATTGGGGAACTACGCTTCCCTTATTTCCAATCGCTCGGGCTATGGATACCGGTTTAATATATCCAACGTATGAAAGTAACTTACAAACAAAAGCTGGCATTCTACTTCTTCGTTCTATTTTCCTTATTCACGGTTGGAATAATTGTGTTTGAACGCTCGCGCGAGGCAAAGTTCAGAACGGAAGCCTTAGAAGAGAAGTTAGATGCTTATACGGAAATCATTAATGCTTCATTAGCAAAATACTCCGCCCCTACCTCTGCCATCGAAAACCTATCCGGGCTTCTGCCAGACAACCTGCGAATAACGCTGATTAGCCAAAATGGTAATGTCGTTTATGATAACGCCATAAACAGCACCCTGTCGGGAAACCATGCTACCCGCCCCGAAATCATTCTTGCCAAGACAAATCGCAGTGGATCAAACATCCGTACCTCTTCCACCAACAGCCGGAAATACCTCTATTACGCCAAACAGGGTAATGGCCACTTTATCCGTGTAGCCTTTCCGTACGACATTCAGATTCAGCAGTTCTTAAAGCCCGATAACCTCTTCCTTTATTACATCGTTTTGCTTTTTGTTATTACCCTGATTCTCATTTATTACGTAGCCAACCGCTTTAGTACCTCTATTGGGCAATTGAAAGAATTTGCCCTTTCCGATGGAGAGAACACAACGAATAAACCGGTAACGTTTCCCAACGATGAATTAGGCGAGATAGGCGAGAAGATCATCGACAATTACCAGCAAATACAAAAGAGGAAAAAAGAACTGATACTGGAGCGCGAGAAACTGCTTCAACATGTTCATAGCTCCGGCGAAGGCCTGTGTTTCTTCTTCCCGGATAAAAGAGTAGGGCTTTACAATGGCCTATTCATTCAATACTTAAATATAATTACTGAAGAATCGGCATCCAATCCTTCTTTTGTTTTTACCGATCCTTCTTTTCGTAGCATAGCTGATTTTCTATCTTCGATAGGGTCAAGCGAGAGCTACTACGAAACGCAAATCAATAAACAAGGAAAGCATTTCAATATCCGGGTAAATGTATTTGAAGATCGTAGCTTTGAAATCATCATTAATGATATCAGTAAACAGGAGAAAACGCGCTTATTAAAACAAGAAATGACATCCAATATAGCCCACGAATTGCGCACCCCCGTCACCAGTATACGTGGTTATCTGGAAATAGCTTTAAACCGGGAGTTAAACGATGAAACAGCACATAACTTCCTGAATAAAGCACATGAACAAACGCTTGTATTAACCGAATTAATGCAAGATATGAGCCTGATTACTAAAATGGAAGAAGCTCCTTTGTCCTTCCAAAAAGAAGATATTTCGATAGATGACTTACTGCATTATCTGAAAGAAGAACTCAGCGAACCTTTAGCCGAAAAAAACATTCGTTTCAAATGGGGGGATATGAAGCAAGTTGTTGTTCAGGGAAATCGTAACCTGATTTATTCTATATTCAGGAACCTCACGGATAACGCCATTCGTTATGCAGGGACAGATATAAGTGTCACGGTAAGCCAATATAACGAAGATAAAGACTTTTATTATTTTTCATTCTCCGATACCGGAGTCGGCATCAGGGACGAACATCATCTGAATCGTATCTTTGAACGTTTCTACCGGGTAAACGAAGGACGTACACGCGATACGGGAGGCTCCGGTCTTGGCCTCTCTATTGTTAAGAATGCCATATTATTTCATCGGGGAGCGATTGTTGCTAAAAATAAAGCCAGTGGAGGTTTAGAGTTTTTATTTACATTGGGGAAAAGATAATGTGATAGTGAATTATTTTCCGCTTTTCAATATTATCCTTCTATTTGGCATCATACTTTTCATGGGCTATGTATTGAAAATGAATTAACACATAAAGCAACATAATTGTTGATGATATTATTTTATTTCGATTTTCTGTACCAAATTTCCTTTAAGCGAACAGAAAAAACAAATGCCAATTACATGGGAAGAACAATACATAAGTTTAACCTTAATAAGTTGAGATAAAGATGAAGAAATATTTCGACCTCAAACACCTGCTCATCCGCTTGACGATATTAGTAGCCGTGCCGGTGCTAACCATTGCCATAGGCACTATTGTTGCGGAAATGAACCCGCCTACTCGCGATGGATACAATCGCGGAAACCCGATGATGGGTGTTGCAATACTGGCCTACATGGAAATTATCCTGATGGGAATAGCGCTGTTTGTGGAAACCCTGTGGTTACAATTCCGCAAGCAAACAAGAAAGCTGAACTCAAACCTGCTGATTGTAGGCGTAGCTATTCTTGGCTGGTTGTGGTTTTACCTGATGATGTACTAAAACAAATGAAAAGCTGTAAAAACAAAGACAGCCTTTCGTTCTTTAAATAGTGTTTTCAACTTGCTTTCGGTTACTTCGTGAAGCCATGAACTTTGTGAAATCCAACACAAAAAAAGGCTGGGAGAAGTTACCTGATGGGCGAAAGAACAAGCCTGAGTATGCAGAACGTGCTATTCTCGAAGCTATGGTTAACCACTTCATCCATCGTGACTATACTGTTATGGGTGGCGAGGTGCATCTTGATATCTACGATGACCGTCTCACAATCACGTCCCCTGGTGGAATGTACAATGTATGCTGATTCAGGATTTAGACATTGCTGACGTTTCTTCTGAAAGACGTAACCCAATACTTGCAAATGTCATGGCTCAACTGGACTATATGGAGAAAAGAGGTAGTGGACTCACACGCATCTGCAACGAGACCAAAGTATTGGATGGGTATAGGGATGAACTGAAACCTGTTTTCAAATCCACTCCAACTCAATTTCAGACTATCATATTTGCCTCCACCGACATGACAAATGTCGGAGATAATGGCGGAGACGTGTCGGAGACGAAAATTACTAAGCGTCAACAGAAAATACTGAATCTCATCAAAGAATCTCCGACAATTAGTGGTCGCCAAATGTCGGAGAAGCTGTCGGTGAGCCAACGCACAATAGAACGAGACCTTTCCGCTTTGCAAAAGAGTGGAATTCTGAAGCATGAAGGCAAGGATAATGATGGGGTATGGGTAGTATTAGAGTAATATAAATATAAATATAAATGCACGTTGCATTGCTCCCAAATGCAACGCGGTAATTATAAAATGCACGTTGCTGTTGAGCGAAATGCAACGTGCATTTGGTTGTTCTTCTCGAAAAAAAATCTCTAATCTCAATAATTATCATTAGGTTTGTATTTAAAAAGATCAAATTACATTAAAAGGCATAAAAGATAATGAAAAATACCCCTATTAGCAGGGAACTTATTGACAAAACCATTCAAGAGTTCCATATAACCGATTTTTCAAAAGCAACCATTCGTGAAGTAAAAGCCATTGCTGCCAAAGCAGAAAAAGAGTCTGGAATAGAATTTATAAAAATGGAAATGGGGGTTCCGGGGTTGCCACCTTCTGCTGTGGGTGTAAAAGCAGAAATTGAAGCACTTCAAAATGGAATAGCCAGTCTTTACCCCGACATTAACGGTTTACCCGAATTGAAAGAAGAAGCATCCGCATTTATAAAAGCATTTATTAATGTAGACCTTAATCCTGAAGGATGTGTTCCGGTAACAGGATCCATGCAAGGTACATTTGCTTCTTTTTTAACCAGCAGTCAATGTAATGAAGAAAAAGACACCATCCTCTTTATTGATCCGGGATTCCCTGTGCAGAAACAACAATTAGTTGTAATGGGACAAAAATATGAAACCTTTGATGTATATAATTTCAGGGGAAACAAATTAAAATCTAAACTTGAAAGCTATCTAGAGAAAGGAAATATATCAGCTATTATCTATTCAAATCCTAATAATCCCAGCTGGATATGTTTCAACGAAACGGAGCTTGAAATTATAGGTAAACTGGCAACTCAATACGATGCGATCGTATTGGAAGACCTTGCATACTTTGCTATGGATTTTCGCCGTGATTTAAGTAAACCGTATCAGGCGCCCTATCAACCCTCTGTTGCTCATTATACCGATAATTATGTACTTTTAATATCCGGGTCAAAGGCATTTAGCTATGCCGGCCAACGAATAGGCGTTTCGTGTATTTCTAATAAACTATATCACAGAAATTATCCGGGATTCGATAAACGTTATGGTGGCGGCACATTCGGATCTGTATTTATTCACCGTGTATTATATGCGCTTTCATCCGGCACGAGTCACTCCGCACAATATGCCATGGCCGCTATGCTAAAGGCTGCTAATGAAGGAAAATATAATTTCATCGATGAAGTAAAAATTTATGGTGAAAGGGCTAGAAAGTTGAAAGAAATTTTCATGCGTCATGGCTTCTATTTAGTGTACGACAAAGATCTAGACAATCCGATTGCGGATGGTTTTTATTTTACAATAGGATACCCCGGAATGGATTGCAGTAAACTAGTGCAAGAATTAATGTATTATGGAGTTAGTGCGATTTCTTTAGTAACAACAGGGAGCCAACAACAAGGCCTACGTGCTTGTACCTCATTTATCCAAGATCACCAATACAAGCAGCTTAACGAAAGAATGGAGTTGTTTGCTAAAAATAATCCGATTAAAGATGAATAATTAAAAAGTAAAAAAACGATAAAAAAAATTGTTCTTGCAAATATATTTTATATATTAGTTGCATGAACATTAATACCGACATATTTAAAATAGAATCGAATAACGTTTTGCCGTCTCGGGGAAGGTTGCTTATTTCCGAACCCTTTCTTCGGGATGATATGTTTGGAAGATCTGTTGTCTTGCTAATAGATCATACATCTACTGGCAGCATGGGGTTGATTATGAATAAACAATCCCCTATTTTACTTAACGAAATTTTCAAGGAATTTAAACACCTTGATGATATTCCTTTACATAGTGGAGGACCGTTAAGCACAGATACACTTTTCTTTTTGCATACCATCCCTCATATAGAGGGCGCTTTATCTGTGCGAAAAGGATTATATATGAATGGGGATTTCGATTCTATCAAAAGATATATAATGGAAGGCAATCCGATTAATGGCTATATACGTTTCTTTCTTGGATATTCCGGATGGGATTTTGAGCAATTAAAAGATGAAATAAGGCAAAATACCTGGATTGTGGGCAAAAGTGATATTCCTAATATAATGAATGAAAAGATTGAACGTATGTGGAAGAAATCACTGGAAATGCAGGGAAGTAAATACGGAACCTGGTCACGGTTTCCTCAAATACCTTCTCTTAATTAGAAGATATACATTGCATAACGAGTACATCTTTGTAAATATCCCCTACACGCACCCAATCTTTGAGCAAACCACTCTCTTCAAATCCACATGCTTGAAAAAGTTTCACGCTATTTCGGTTATCAACAGCTATATAGGCATATAACTGTTTCATATGTAGAAATTCAAAAGAATATTCGATTAACAATTTTAAGGCCTGCTTCGCATAACCTTGATTCCGGCAGGATTCATTCACCACTACACCTATCGCTCCTCTACCATGTAAGGGATCAAAGTCGGTAATGTCTGTTACTCCAACAATGCTATTATCCGTTTTCTGCACTATCATTAATCGTAATTGCTTGTCTGTATAAATGTCGTACGAAGAATGTTCTATGTATTGTTTTAATATATAACGAGAATAGGGAACAGTAAAATTAGTTATTTCCCATAAAGAAGGATTATTTTCAATGTGGTACATTATTTCCAGATCAGTAGGTTCAACTGCTCTTAAATAAATCTTTTCGTTCTCCAAAAACACTTTATGCTTCATCATCATTCTCTATGTATAATTCTTGGCGCAATCGTTTTTCATTCGGGAAACAAAAAAAGGATGCTGTCAAAGCGATTAGCGCACAAAGTCCGCCAATATTATTTAATGTAGAATAATATACAATTAGATTAAATACAACAACTACATCAAGTACTCCAAGTCGTACTCCACTCCATAACTGATATTTATCTAAAGCAATAGGAAATGAAACATTATCAATGCTCTTTTTTAAAATCTTATTAAAGTATTTCAACGAAAGAGGAACCGCTATTATTGCAATCAATATTCCTATGTTTTCTAAAATAAATTGTGTTTGTGGATCATCTGCATAAATCCCCACCGGTAAGATTGCAGTTTCATAAAGAACAACCAGTAGAATGGGGATAATCCAAAATAAATAAAACTGGATTCTTAGCATTTGAATAGCTTTCTTTGTCTTCTCTTCCATGATTAATTTTTTCCTGTAAAAACCGTACGATTGATTATACTTCTTCCTAAAGTTATCTCATCAGTATATTCCAATTCATCTCCAACAGATACACCTCTGGCAAGAACACTTAGTTGAACATCCATCTTCTCCAATTTCCTGTAAATATAGAAATTAGTAGTGTCTCCTTCCATAGTGGTACTTAGCGCAAGAATAATTTCTTTGATATTTCCTTGAGCCACACGCTCTACAAGGCTAGATATCTGCAAATCGTTAGGCCCTACCCCATCCATCGGTGAAATAACTCCACCCAGAACATGATATAAACCACGAAATTGTTGGGTAGCTTCTACAGCCATTACATCCCTGATGCTTTCAACTACGCATACTATTTCAGGATTCCGTTGCGGATTGGCACACACACCACATACTTCTGTATCTGATATATTGTAGCATACTTTACAATATTTGATTTCCTTTTTTAATGTGATAATGGAGTTTCCAAAAGCCTCTACAGTAGCTATGTCCTGGCGTAAAAGATGTAACACAAGCCGCATAGCTGTTTTTCTTCCAATGCCCGGCAACTTCGAAAACTCATTAACAGCTTTTTCCAGTAATACCGAGGGATATTGTTGATTCATAAAATTATTCTCTTTATAACCCGCAAATGTAGATAAAAATATCGAAAATGTTACCTTTGCAACATGATAATACTCATTACCATTGTCTGCTATTTTAGTATTTTATTATTAATAGCCCGCGTTACGGGTAGCAAGGGTGGATCAAATGCTACTTTTTTTAAGGCAAATAACGAATCACCATGGTATTTGGTTGCCTTCGGTATGATAGGCGCATCTATATCCGGAGTTACCTTTGTATCTGTTCCCGGAATGGTTAGAAGTATGGACATGACCTATATGCAAACGGTTACAGGTTTCTTTTTTGGTTATATCTTTGTAGCAAAAATATTATTACCTTTATACTACAGGCTCAATTTAACCAGTATATATACATATTTGGGAAAAAGATTAGGCCCGAGATCCTACCGTACAGGTTCTTTATTCTTTCTATTATCCCGAATGCTGGGCACGGCTGCTAAATTATATTTGGTATGCCTTATTCTTTATAATTATGTTTTTATCGATACCAATATTCCTTTTTGGTTTATTGCGGCAGGAGCCGTAACCCTTGTTTGGCTCTATACACAGAAAAGCGGTATTAAAACAATAGTATGGACAGATACTTTACAAACTTTGTGTGTTGTATTAGCCCTGATTTTTATAATCTATTCTCTATCTCAACAGCTAAATTTAAACTTCACCGAAATGGTAAAGTCCATTCATAGCAATGAGCATTCGCGAATTTTTGTTTTCGATAGTTGGATTTCTCGTCAGAACTTCTTTAAACAATTTATCAGTGGTATTTTCATTGTAATTGTTATGACAGGATTAGATCAAGATATGATGCAAAAGAATCTTACCTGCCGCAATTTAAAGGATGCTCAAAAAAATATGTATTGGTATGGATTTGCATTCATTCCATTAAATTTTCTTTTTCTATGTATGGGCATTTTATTATTAACACTTTCCGGCAAGCTTGGCGTTAATCTACCGCTTGCGAATGATGATACTTTACCAATGCTAGTGAGCGAAGGCTATTTGGGGCAAGCGGTTCTGGTGCTTTTCACAATCGGTATTATAGCTGCTGCTTTTAGTAATTCGGATTCCGCGCTAACTTCAATGACTACCAGTTATTGTGTAGATATAATGGATACAGAAAAATATCCGGAAGAAATAGCCGGTAGAAAACGAAAGATCGTACATTTGTGTATGTCGGTTATACTTATTATTTTTATCTGCTTTTTCCGAATAGTAAATAATAATAGTATAATAGATGCTATTTATGTGATTGCTTCTTATACATATGGTCCTTTATTAGGGATGTTTGCTTTTGGGCTCTTTACAAGGCGCAAAACAAAAGATAAATGGGTTCCATATATTGCAGTAGCATCACCTGTTATTTGCTATCTGGCAGATTGGCTGGTAAGTAACCTTACATCTTACAAATTTGGTTATGAGATGCTTATGATAAATGGTTTTCTTACCTTTACCGGATTATATATATTATCTTTAAAACAAACTATTTTAAATCATGGAGATTAAAACAGCTGAATTTATCATAAGTAATACCGATATAAAAAAGTGTCCGACAGGAAATTTGCCTGAGTATGCGTTCATTGGAAGATCAAATGTTGGAAAATCCAGCTTAATCAATATGCTTACAAATCGCAAAGGACTGGCTATGACTTCTGCGACTCCCGGTAAAACCATGTTGATAAATCATTTTCTTATTAATGATAATTGGTACCTTGTAGATTTACCGGGATATGGGTATGCAAAAAGAGGCCAAAAAGGGCAGGAACAAATTAAGAAGATAATTGAGGATTATATTCTTGAACGAAAACAAATGACAAATCTGTTCTTGTTAATAGACAGCCGCCTTGAACCGCAAAAGATAGATATGGAATTTATGGAATGGTTGGGAGAAAACGGAATTCCGTTTTCTATAGTTTTCACTAAAGCAGATAAACTTAAATCGGGCAGATTACGTTCTCAAGTTAATATGTATCTAAATAAATTGAAGGAACAATGGGAAGAATTGCCGCCTTATTTTGTTTCTTCCTCCGAAACCAGAACAGGACGAGAAGATATACTGAAATATATAACTGAAATAAACAAGAATTTAAACTCCTAAACAGTTGAGTTATGCGAATGAATAAATTAATAGGATTTCTGGTGTTTTTTCTTTTAGTGATGAGTACAAATATCAACGCTCAATCATGGAGAGATTTGTTCAAAAGCCCAAATTCGGGATCTACCGCTGTCGGTGTTAACAATAAAGATTTTATTGGTAGATGGACGTATACCGGTTCGGCTATTGAGTTTGAGAGTGCCGATTTTTTAAAGAAAGCCGGAGGAAAAGCAGGGGCAGCCCAGATAAAAACTAAACTAGATGAACAATTGGCCAAATTTGGCGTTAAACCTGAACTAGTAGATTTTGTATTTAGCGATGACAACACCTTTACCTGCCTGATGAATGGTAAATATCTAAAGGGTACATATTTATATTATCCTGCGGATAACAAAGCAGCAGTTACTCTTGCCGGTTTTTTATCTTTAGAGGCTAAAGTTAATATCAGCAATAAAAAAATGACGATTTTGTTTGATGCTAATAAATTGCTGATAGTATTAGGCTATTTAGGGGAAAGGGCAAATAACCCTACCTTTAAAGCGATTGCGGCTCTAGCAAGTTCGTATGACGGTATGCTTATGGGACTTGAGATGAAAAAGAAATAAAAAAAAGAATATATCATTCTTTAGGTAGGTTATTTTCATCGTTTTATCATATTTCGTATTAGTATTGAATATGTTAGAGAAAAAAGACTTAATTTTGTCATACACTAAAATTAAACAGGAATGAAAAGAATATTATTTTTTATTGTATTAACATTGAGCATTAATTATGCCTTTGCACAATCTGGCTCAGAAATCAAATTTGAAACCACCACACATGATTTCGGCACTTTTTCCGAAAACGACCCTATTGTTAGTTACGAATTTGTATTTACAAATATAGGAGATGCCCCCCTTGTTATACACCAAGCTGTAGCATCTTGCGGGTGTACAGTACCGGATTATACTAAGGAACCCATCTTACCGGGCAAAAATGGAACAATAAAAGTTACCTATAACGGCACAGGCCGTTATCCGGGTCACTTCAACAAATCAATAATTTTGCGTACAAATTCTAAAACAGAAGTGATGCGCCTGCATATCAAAGGTGAGATGACTGCAAAATAATTAGATCTAAAAGTATAACAACAAAGGAGAATCTTTCGGTTTCTCCTTTTTTTTTGCTTTCTTTGAGGAATTTTTCAGAAATAGTATTTTTGGCATATAAATAATTATGAAACACAAAGAAGAGAAGTTTACAGGTCTCCCAGAAAACGCATTTCGGGAACTCAAACCGAACGAGGTGTACAATCCATTGATGAGTGCTGACAAAAAATATTCAGAAGTTAATGTATGGTCAGTACTATGGGGGTTAGCTATGGCTGTATTATTTTCTGCTGCCGCAGCATATCTGGGACTAAAAGTAGGTCAGGTTTTCGAAGCAGCTATCCCTATTGCCATAATTGCTGTTGGTGTTTCCGCAGCAGCAAAACGCAAAAACGCACTCGGTGAAAATGTAATCATCCAATCTATTGGAGCCAGCTCGGGTGTTATCGTTGCCGGTGCCATTTTTACTCTTCCCGCCCTTTATATACTTCAATCAAAATATCCCAGCGAGATAACAGTAACTTTCACCCAAGTATTTATTAGTTCTTTATTAGGAGGTGTTTTAGGTATACTTTTTCTAATACCATTCCGTAAGTACTTTGTACAGGATATGCATGGAATGTACCCATTTCCCGAAGCTACTGCTACTACTCAAGTACTGGTATCGGGAGAAAAAGAAGGAAATCAGGCTAAGCCATTATTAATTGCCGGATTAGTTGGAGGTTTATATGATTTTGTTGTTGCTACCTTCGGCTGGTGGAACGAAACATTTACAACACGCGTAATCCCTGCCGGAGAAATGCTGGCAGAAAAAGCCAAGCTGGTGTTCAAAGTTAATACAGGTGCTGCCGTACTAGGCCTGGGATATATCGTTGGATTAAAATATGCATCTATTATCTGTGCCGGTTCTCTGGCAGTATGGTGGATCATTATTCCCGGAATATCTCTATTTTGGGGAGATTCAATTCTAAACATGTGGAATCCTGATATAATTACTCCAGTAGCTGCAATGTCTCCGGAAGCAATATTTGCTAATTATGCAAAAAGTATTGGTATAGGTGGTATAGCAATGGCCGGTATTATCGGTATTATAAAATCATGGAGTATTATTAAAAGCGCCGTTGGATTAGCTGCAAAAGAAATGGGAGGGAAATCATCTTCACAATCTAATAATAAACGCACCGAGCGAGATCTTTCCATGAAAATCATTGCAATCGGTTCTATTCTTACGCTAATATTAATCACCTTGTTTTTCTATTTTGATGTAATGCAAGGTAATTTACTGCATACCATTGTTGCTATTTTACTTGTTGCTGTAATTGCATTCCTGTTTACAACAGTTGCAGCTAATGCCATTGCGATTGTAGGGACTAATCCCGTTTCGGGAATGACACTGATGACATTAATTCTTGCATCGGTTGTTATGGTTGCCGTAGGATTAAAAGGAACAACCGGCATGGTTGCAGCCTTAGTTATGGGCGGGGTTGTTTGTACTGCTTTATCAATGGCAGGCGGTTTCATTACCGATTTGAAAATTGGTTATTGGCTGGGAACCACTCCTGCCAAACAAGAAGCATGGAAATTCTTAGGAACAATTGTATCTGCCGCAACAGTAGGCGGTGTTATGATTATCCTTAATAAAACATATGGATTTGTAGGTGAAAATGCTCTTGTTGCTCCACAAGCAAATGCAATGGCTGCAGTTATTGAGCCATTAATGAGCGGTGTAGGAGCTCCATGGCTACTCTATGGCATTGGTGCTTTACTTGCTATCATTCTTACTCTTTTTAAAATCCCGGCACTGGCTTTTGCGCTGGGAATGTTCATTCCACTTGAATTAAATGTTCCTTTAGTTGTTGGTGGTGCAATAAACTGGTATGTAACAACCCGTAGCAAAGATACATCTTTAAATGCAATACGTGGAGAAAAAGGCACCCTGATTGCTTCCGGATTTATAGCCGGCGGTGCGTTAATGGGAGTAGTTAGCGCTGGTATTCGTTTTGCGGGATATAATGGAGTCAATGCATCATGGTTGGAAAATCCATTGTCGGAAGCTCTTGCTTTAGTTGCATATGCTTTGCTCATTGTTTATTTTATTAAAGCTAGTATGAAAACTAAATAACGATTATGAAAAAAACAGTCTTCATCTTAATGTTGTTTATGACTACTTCTTTATGGGCGCAAATAGAAATGAATCTTTGGCCCAATGGTTTGCCTAATAGTAATGGCCTTGATAGCAAAGATCAACAGCCTATGATAACCATATATAAATCTCCAAAAGCGAATAGCCCAGCCATTATTATGTGTCCTGGTGGAGGTTATTCTCGTTTGGCTATGCAACATGAAGGTCATGATATGGCTCAATGGTTCAATGGACTGGGTATAACATACATTGTATTAAAATACCGGATGCCAAACGGACACAATGAAGTTCCCTTATCAGATGCAGAACAGGCAATGAGGCTTGCTCGCCAAAATGCTGAAGAATGGAATATCAACTCTTCTAAAATCGGGATAATGGGAGCATCGGCCGGAGGGCATCTTGCGTCTACCCTTGCTACGCATTACAGCAGTAATGAAACACGACCCGATTTTCAAATTTTGTTTTATCCGGTAATTACAATGGATAAAAGCTATACTCATCAAGGATCTCGCAACAATTTACTGGGAAAAGATCCTGGTGATGATTTAGTTACAAAATACTCAAATGAATTACAAGTAACACCCAATACCCCAAAAGCATTTATAATGTTCTCATCTGATGACGGTGCTGTACCTGTAGCAAATGGTGTGAATTATTATATGGCATTGACAAAAAACAAAGTATCAGCAGCAATTTTCATTTATCCTACAGGCAGACATGGATGGGGATTCCGTGACAGTTTTATTTATAAACGCCAATGGACGGGTGAATTGGAAAAGTGGCTGAGAGAGGTTATAAACTAGAATTAAAATAATAATTAACGAGAGAATTATGAAAAAAATTATTTTATCTGTTTTTGCAGTTTGTTTAATAGCCAACTTTACAACAGCGCAAAATGTAATTACAGAAGTTAATCCAATGTTAAGTAACGCGTTACTGTTTTTGGATACTCCATATACTCCGAATACGCTTGAAGTTAACAACATTGAAGAGTTGGTTGTAAATGCCGATGAAGTAGATTGTACGACATTCGTAGAATATGTGTTGGCCATGTCTCTTTGTGATGAACAAGGTGATGATATGATGGAGAGTGACTTCGCTACAAATCTTGAGAAAATCCGTTACCGCAATGGCAAGATTGACGGATACACTTCAAGACTTCATTATATTACCGAGTGGATAAGTGACAATGTAAAGAAAGGAATCATTGAAGACATTACAGCATCAAAGAGCAAAGAAATAATACCCGTATTTGTAAACTACATGTCAACTCATCCCGAAAGCTATAGACAGTTGACTGATTCTGCACAAAATATTTCCAAAATGGCGCAGATCGAAAAACAGATTTCCGGACAGAAAGTACATTATGTTTCCAAAATCAATCTCCCAAGGGATGGGTTTCCATGGATAAAAAATGGAGATATTATTGCTTTCACAACCGGTACTCCCGGATTGGATATCAGCCACATGGGAATAGCTATTTATCTCAAAGGAAATCTTCACCTGATCCATGCATCATCGAGAGATAAAAAAGTAATCGTTGATCAGGTGGCATTGTACAAACAATTAGACCGTGACAAAAACGTGACCGGCATAAGAGTTTTAAGAATGAAAAAGGCAAACCAAGAGGTTACAATTAATAAGGAGTAGAATCATATTATTATCGATAAAATCAATTAAATATTCATAATGATA
>DAIMFE010000079.1:0-15426 GCA_036724805.1 Bacteroides sp. | reverse complement strand
AACAAAAACCCTTAGAAGTCCAAAAACTTAAGCTCTCAAAAAACTTAAAAACTCAAATATATGACTGCAAAAGAAACCAGAGAATCATTTAAGAATTTCTTCGAGTCGAAAGGGCACAAAATTGTACCTTCGGCACCTATGGTTATTAAAGACGATCCAACCTTGATGTTTACTAACGCAGGGATGAATCAGTTTAAAGATATTATTCTGGGAAATCAACCTGCCAAATATAAAAAAGTTGCCGACTCACAGAAATGTCTTCGCGTAAGCGGTAAACATAATGACCTCGAAGAAGTGGGACATGATACTTACCACCATACTATGTTCGAGATGCTTGGTAACTGGTCTTTCGGCGATTATTTTAAGAAAGAAGCTATAGATTGGGCATGGGAATATCTGGTTGATGTATTAAAACTGGATGCCGGCCGTTTATATGCTACAGTGTTCGAAGGCAGTCCGGCAGAAGGACTGGAAAGAGATAACGAAGCTGCCGGGATATGGGCAAAACATCTCCCCCAAGATCGTATTATAAATGGTAATAGAAAAGATAATTTCTGGGAAATGGGAGATACCGGTCCTTGTGGCCCCTGTTCCGAAATTCATATAGACATACGTCCACAAGAGGAAAGAGACAAAATAGACGGACTTTCGCTGGTAAATCAAAGTCATCCGCAAGTGGTGGAAATCTGGAACCTGGTATTTATGCAATATAACCGTAAAGCAGATGGTTCATTGGAAGGACTTCCTGCCAAAGTTATCGATACCGGTATGGGATTTGAACGCCTCTGCATGGCTTTACAAGGAAAAACTTCGAATTATGATACAGATGTCTTCCAACCGCTTATTCAAGAAATTGGTAAAATATCCGGAAGTACTTATGGAAAAGATCCGCAGAAAGATATCGCCATGCGTGTTATTGCCGACCACATCCGTACTATCGCATTTTCGATTACCGATGGACAGCTGCCTTCCAATGCTAAAGCAGGGTATGTAATTCGTCGTATTCTGCGCCGCGCAGTGCGTTATGGCTATACGTTCCTTGGCCAGAAACAAGCTTTCATGTATAAACTACTTCCGGTTCTTATCGAAAATATGGGAGATGCATATCCCGAATTGGTAGCACAAAAAGAGCTGATAGGAAAAGTTATGAAAGAAGAAGAAGACACTTTTCTTCATACACTCGAAACTGGTATCCGATTGCTTGATAAAACGATGGAGGATGCCAAATTTTCCGGAAATACAGTTATAAGTGGCAAGGACGCCTTTACATTGTATGATACTTTCGGCTTTCCGTTGGATTTGACAGAACTTATTTTGAGAGAAAATAATCTCGAAGTGGATCTTGCAGAGTTCAATGCCGAAATGCAAAAGCAGAAAGAACGGGCACGTAACGCTGCTGCTATTGAAACGGGCGACTGGATAGTGATAAGAGAAGGTAATTCCGAATTTGTAGGGTACGATTATTGGGAATATAATGCTAAAATACAACGTTACCGTGAGGTAAAACAAAAGAATAAAACATTGTATCAGCTGGTGCTTGACTATACCCCTTTTTATGCAGAAGGAGGTGGTCAGGTAGGTGACGTAGGTACCTTAACCAGCGAGTTCGAGACCATACAAATTATTGATACTAAGAAAGAAAATAATCTGGCAGTTCATATTGCAGATAAATTACCAGAACATCCGGAAGCTTCTATGGTTGCAAAGGTAGACTTAAAGAAGCGAACAGCCAGTGCAGCCAATCATACAGCAACTCACTTATTGGATGAGGCTTTACGTGAAGTTCTTGGCACTCATGTTGAACAGAAAGGTTCATTAGTATCTCCTCAGGGGCTGCGCTTCGACTTTTCTCATTTCCAGAAAATGAGTGATGAAGAAATCCGTAAAGTGGAACATTTGGTTAATTCAAGAATCCGCGCTAACATACCATTAACGGAACATCGCAGCATTCCAATTTCAGAAGCGAGAAATATGGGAGCAATTGCTTTGTTCGGTGAAAAATATGGTGATGAAGTTCGTGTAATTCAATTTGGAAAATCTGTAGAGTTTTGTGGTGGAATTCATGCAACCAGTACCGGGAATATAGGAATTATGAAGATTGTTTCGGAAAGTTCTATTGCTGCCGGAGTACGTCGTATAGAAGCTATGACAGGCGAACGGGTGGAAGAATTAATCGACACCTTTCAGGATACCGTAAGCGAAATGCGTTCTTTATTTAATAACACTCCGGACTTAGCAATGGCTATCCGAAGATATTTAGATGAAAATGCCGGCTTAAAGAAACAGGTTGAGGATTATATGAAAGAAAAGCAATCCATGTTAAAAGATAAACTTAAACTGGGAATGCAGCAAATAAATGGAGTGAATGTAATCCGTTATTGTGGACCTCTGCCTGCTGATTTGGTGAAAAATATTGCCTTTCAACTTCGTGGAGAAATGCCTGAGAATCTATTCTTTGTTGCAGGAACTACAGATGGCCAGAAACCATTGTTAACAGTAATGATTAGTGATAATCTTGTTGCGAATGGGTTAAATGCAGGACAACTTGTTCGCGAAGCCGCCAAATTGATACAAGGCGGCGGAGGCGGTCAAGCTCATTTTGCTACTGCCGGCGGAAAGAATGATCAGGGGCTTTCTGCTGCTATTGAAAGAATATTAGAAATAGCTAACCTGTGACGCTTTGGCGCCAACCACCTGCTTACACAGAAAAGTGCAGCGATTTTCCTTGGAAAACTCTGCACTTTTCTGTGTAAATTACTATTTAGCTATTTGTTCCGTTGGAAAGTTCACTAAATAAAGTTTATCGGTTGCCCGCGTAAATGCAGTATATAACCATCGAAAATAATCGGGTGTGAGATAATCTTCTTTTATAAATCCCTGATCAAGAAAAACATTCTTCCATTGACCACCCTGTGCTTTATGGCAAGTTATAGCATAAGCGTATTTAACCTGCAACGCATTGTAATAAGGATCAACTTTCATTTTATTCATGCGCTCTCGCTTGTTACTAATATCAGCATAATCCTCCATAATATTGGTGAATAATTTGTTGTTGTCTTCACGAGACAAAGCAGGCGAATCCGCATGAAGCGTGTCAAGCAAAAGAGTGACTTCTAATTCCTGTTGATCATAATCAGGAAAAGACAGTAAAACATCAGCAAAACGGAAACCATAGAATTCTCTTGTTCTCCTCACCCGCCTTACCATAGCAATATCACCATTTGCTATAAAATCAATCTCTTTACACTTTTCTGTCCAAAAATAATTGTTTTTGGCAATCATAAGAATATCACCCGAGCATAATTCTTCTTCACGTTCCAGAATTCTGTTTCGGATTCCGTTATTATATACGTTTGCCTGTTTATTAGATCGACAAATAACAACAGTATCCTCCATGCCATCCCGAGCATATGAATCGGTAATCATTTCCACAATTTCATTGCCGGGTATAGATACTATATCCTTGAAATTCTTTAATTTGAACTTGGGTAAAGAAAAGTAATCTTCGTTGTTTATTAACTTACGAAGCTTGGTTGCATTCCACAAAATTCCGGAATCTTGCACCTGGCGTACTACTTCTGTTAAGGTAGTTTCCATAACTTCCAGGCCATAGTTTTTAAGTGTCCCGGCTGATAACGCGGGACCTTCTGCTTCACCAATCGGTGGCAACTGGGCTGTATCTCCTAGAAGCATTAATCTACATCCCGTACCAGAATAAACAAACTGTACCAGATCATCCAGCAAGCGACTGCTTCCAAACATACTTCCCGCAAGCCCTTCATTCGAAATCATCGATGCCTCATCCACAATAAAAAGTGTATGCGTATGCAGGTTATCGTTTAATGAGAAATTGCCGACATCATTGGAAAATGATTTCTGGCGATAAATCTTTTTATGAACAGTAAAAGCCGGGTGTTCCGAATATAAGGAGAAAATTTTAGCCGCTCTTCCGGTTGGGGCAAGTAAAACAGTTTTTTGTTTCAGGCTATCCAGAGTTTTTACAAGAGCACCGACAAGAGATGTTTTTCCGGTACCTGCATACCCTCGGAGAATGAACACCGACTCTTTTTCGGTGTTCATTATAAAATCGGAAAGACTTTTCAATGTCATTTCCTGTTCAAAAGTTGGATTATAAGGAAAATTTTCCTTAATTTGCTGTGCTAAATAGTTATTTATCATTTCTATACAAGAAAAAGTTCACGGAACTGTGGCTAATTAGATTTATTTATTTTATTTTTGCGGCTACGAATATAAAACTAAAAACCATATTATCATGAAAACTGTTTTTAATATCTTAATGGCTCTATGTATTTGTGCATTAGTTTACATTTGTTATGCCAGCATCATGGGTCCAATTAATTTTGACAAAGAAAAGAAAGTTAGAGATGAGAGAGTTATTGCACGTTTAATGGATATTCGAAAAGCACAACAGGAATATCGCAACCTCAACAGAGGTCCGTATACCGCAAGTTTTGACACATTGATTGATTTTGTTAAAACAGGAAAACTTCCATTCGTTGCTAAAATCGGAACCCTTACCGACAAACAATTGGAAGATGGCCTTACTGAAAGAAAAGCGATGGCCATAATTAACAGAGCAAAAAAAACAAACAAGTGGGATGAGGTTAAAAAGAATGGACTTGAAAACTTTAGTCGTGATACTTTGTGGGTTGCAGTTCTTGATACTATCTTCCCAAAAGGATTTAATGCTGATTCTTTAAGGTATGTGCCTTTCACAAGCAGCCAGTTTGTAATTGCTACCAAAAACGATACAACAAAATCCGGAGCTCCGCTTAACTTGTTAGAAGTGAAAACTCCTTATACAACATATCTGGATGGTTTGAACAAACAGGAGATTATCAACTTAATCGATGTTCAGCAAAAACTTGGAAGATATCCGGGTTTAATGATCGGTTCACTTGAAACACCAAACAATAACGCCGGTAACTGGGAATAATACTGAATACATGCCCGGAAGAGCGAGTATAGAAAAATTTGATTATAAAAAATCAGAGCAATATATATTATCCATCCGCCTGAGTGCAGATGGATTTTCTTTTGTTGTATACAATCCGCAACACTACTGTTTTCTCTTATCTGTAACAAGGAAACCGGATAATTCAATTTCATTGCCGGCAAATCTTAAGCTGGCATTTCGGGAATTGACTTTTTTATCTTACCCATATAAAAAAGTGTATATCCTTGTAGTAGATAAACGCTATACTTTTATTCCGATTGAAATATTTGAAGAGGCGCACCTTCAGGAACTTTTTTGTTATAACTTTTCCAAGAAAGATAATGAGCTTATTTATCAGAATACATTAGTGGGTAATAATTGTGAGGTAGCGTATGGAATAGATAAGAATCATTACACGGTTATCAGTGAAAAATACCCCAATAATAAATGTTTCTCTCATAGTACAATATTAACGGAGTTTTTTTCTGCCAAAAGCCGTTCATTACCTTCCAAACAAATGTTCGCTTGCTTACGAGATAGCTATGTAGACCTGTTTTGCTTTAATCACGGACGCATTTTGTTGGTAAATTCTTATGGAGAATGCAAAGTCGCAATGGACTATTCTTATTACATCTTATTTGTATGGAAGCAATTGGGTATGGATCAGTTGAACGATGAACTTTATATTCTGGGAGAATCTTCTCAGAAAAAAGAATTGTTAGAAACAATGAAAAATTTCATTGAAAATATATTCGAATTTGAAGTAGAAGCAGAATTAGGAAATTTTTACTCTGAAGATGTAGCTACTGTCTCACACGATATTCAAATATTTATGTCGCAAGTAAGATGAGAATAATAGGCGGAATATATAAGCGGAGAAGATTTGAAGTACCTAAAACGTTCAAAGCACGTCCAACTACGGATTTTGCTAAAGAGAATCTTTTTAATATACTTAGTAACACAATTAATTTTGAGGATGGTCCTACGGCACTTGATCTGTTTGCCGGAACCGGAAGCATCAGCATCGAATTAGTATCCCGCGGATGTTCAAAAGTAGTAAGTGTAGAAAAGGAAAATGCCCATTTCTCTTTTATAAATAAAGTTATCAGAGAATTGAAAACGGATAAATGCCTTCCTCTTCGTGGAGATGTATTTCGTTTTATTAATGGCTGCAAACAGCAATTCGAATTTATATTTGCCGATCCGCCCTATGATTTGGTAGAATTGCAAACAATTCCGGACTTAATATTCTCTCATAATCTACTAAAAGAGGACGGTGTGTTTGTTTTGGAGCATGGCAAAAAAAACAATTTCGAAGATCATCCTAATTTCTTTGATAAGCGGGTGTACGGTAGTGTTAACTTTTCTTTTTTCAGGAATTAGAGTAGGGGAGCTATTAGCCTGACGGCAGATTCGATAGCCTTTTGGTAAGCAGGACGCTTAGCCCAGTTCTTTAATGAGATTCTCTGACAGTCACGCTGGTCTTGTAAGAATACCTCTTTCAGCATTAAGGCAGTCTCCATATCATACATAAAAGCATTTACCTCGAAGTTATGCTCAAAACTTCTAAAGTCAATATTGGTGGATCCAACAGTTGACAGGTTATCATCGCATACCATTAACTTGGAATGAACAAATCCTTTTTGATAAAAATATATATTAACACCAGCGCTTAATATATCTGCCAGATACGACCGCGATCCCCAGCGTGTTAATCTACTATCCGATCTTTCGGGAATCATCAATCTTACATCTACTCCGGCAAGGGCAGCAGTTTGCAGTGCTGCTAAAATTGTTTCGGTGGGGAGAAAATAGGGTGTCTGTATATAGATATATCGTTGAGCGCCGGTTATCGCCATTGTTAGCCCTTGCATAATTGCTTTCCATGGTCCTACAGGATCGCTGGTAACAATTTGAATAAGCGAATCTCCATATGAATCCATATTTGGGAAATAACAAGCTGAAGTAAGTAGTGTGCGGTCTACAAAATACCAATCGAGCAGGAAAGAAGTTTGCAGTCCATGCACTGCTTTTCCTTTTATCCTGATGTGGGTATCCCGCCAGACTCCCCATGAAAATCCCTTTAGATATCTTTCTGCCAGATTCATTCCCCCAACAAATCCCACTTTTCCATCAATGACAACGATTTTACGGTGATTGCGATAATTCACGCGGCTGGTAAAAAGAGGAAAACGAACTTTCAGAAAACTACGAACCTCAATACCGGCGTCTCGCATCTCTTCGAAGAAGTTATTGTCGGCCTTCCATGATCCTACATCATCGTAGAGCACCCGTATCTCCACTCCTTCTTTTGCCTTATCAATAAGCACATCACGAATAAGCCGTCCTACAGCATCATCTAAAAAGATATAGTATTGCAAATGAATATGTTTTTTGGCTTTGTATAACTCTTTAATGAGAGCTGCTAATTTGGTATATCCGTCAGTATAAACATCTACCCGGTTACCTTCGAACGGCAATGCCTGGTTTGTATCCCAGAAAAGTTTCATCATTCGGTTATACTCATTCGGTATATCTCCCGGGTTCTGTTCCTCATATGCTGCCATTGGCTTTTTAAGTATTCTGTTATAACTTTTTCGGCCAATGATTTTTTCTCGTCTGGTGCTTCTTCCAAAAAAGAAATAAAAAACCAATCCCACCCATGGCAGGAATAGTAATATCAATATCCATGAAAGGGTTTTAACCGGGCTACGATTATCCAGAATAATAACTATAATCGTACCCAGCGTAACACCTGTAAAAAGGATGCTAAAAACTGATTTTAATATTGCATTAGGATCCATACAGCATTTGGACGTGGAATCATTTTTGCTTATAGTAAACAAACATAGGCAAAAATATTGGATAATCCTAAAACGTTTCAATAGCCGAATGGTTCATACGTTTATCAGAAGGGTCTTCTTCCTCCACCGCCACCCGGAGGCCCTCCATGTCCACGACCACCCGAACCTCTTCTTTCAAATCCCCCCGAACGGCTGGGAGCTTTGCCTCCCAGAGTATTGAATCGGTAAACGAAATGAACCATAAAGTAACTGCCAAGAGTATTGTATTGGCTATCGGTTATTCTTGTTTCGGAAATGGATCTGGATAAATTAGTTTGTTGTTGCAGTATATCATATATTTTAAAACGAATAGTTGCAGCATTGTTTTTCAGGAAGTTTTTCGATAATTGAGCATTCCAGATAACTTCATTCGTCTTAAATCCTTCTCCGTATCCCCTTGCAATGCGATAATTTATATCTGTAGATAAATAAAAGGCTAAGGGTAGATTAATGTTTGTATTTCCCCCTAAATAGTAGTCGAATGTTTCACGGTTACTATTCGATTGTTTGTTGTTTCGCGCGGTATTATAATTGGCCGAAGCGTTCAAAGAAATATCAAAAGCATCACTACGGTAATTACCTGTAACCCTTTCTCTCAATCGCATGCTACGCGTTGTACTCATAACAGGATTGCTTTCTTTGTTTAATGTTGTATAGCTTACAGCATTATTGTAGCTTGCATTTGTATTAGATGATACTGTGAATTTTTTATTTTTAAGTGGCGTATTAAAAGAGAAATCCCCTCTGGTATTCCAATTTCCGTTAATGTTCACTTTTTCATAAATTCGTCCTCCGTCTTGCTTATAAGTCAAAATGTTAGCAACTGCATTTCGGGTATTTGAATAGCTTAAATTTAAAGCGAAACTACGCATGGATTCGGGAATATACAAATTATAATACATTCGTACATCATGATCAAAAGATGGTTTTAAATTGGGATTACCATATTCTATCCTGAGTGGATTGGTTTGATCAATGATAGGTTGTAAAAATTCGATATTGGGTGGATTACCTCTTCCCCTATATCGTAACATAAGAGTATGTTGTTTACTAAAACTATATCTGAACATAACTTGCGGTGAAAAATTTAAAACATTTTGTTTTATTGGTTTATCACTGGTATTAGGTCCTATAGTTGTTTCACTTTTCGAAGATTGCGGGGTTAAAGCAACACCTGCATTATACATCATCTTAGGATGAACTCCACGGATTGATAAATCGAAAGAGTGATTGTCATAAAAGTTTTCAATCCGTGAACTAAGCGAATCAATATAATTTCCTGAAAGATAAGAATCTGTGCTTAAATTATCGTACAATAAAGATTGGTTAAAGCGTTTTTGATGTGAGAATTCATATCTAAACTGTAAGAAATGATTTTTAAATATGGGCTCAGTGTATGAAGCAGAAATACTCCAGTTTCGTCTGTCACTTGTTCGATCAGTATAGCGATCGGTGATGAGGGTACTATCCTCATAAAAAAAGAATTCGGTATTTGATTTGGATTCTGTATCTGTGCTACCAGCGGTGTAACCAAAATTACCCCCTATATGAATATTTCTTCCTTTGTTATTGAGTCTTCGAAATATTTGCAAACGGCCATTCAAAGACAAATTATTACTCTTACTGAAGGAACTTTTTGTTTCTTCATTTTTAGGTTTGCTCGTTTCAAAGCTTTCAAAAGATGAAGAATTCTCTGATTTGGTTTGGGAATAAGAAACATTTGGACGGAAAATGATTGTAGTCATACTATCAGGGCGCCATTCGAAACGAAAATCGCCTCGAATATCATGCCTTTTTCTACGTGAAGAGTTTTTGCTGTTTTCAATGTTGTCAATAAGAAATTCATTAGAGGTTGATTCTCTTATAGCTTCATTGTCGGAGTGCCCATATTGAATATTTCCACCATACTGTAGCTTTTTTGTATCTTTTGCAAAATTAACTCCTAATGATTCCGAACTTGTAACTCCCGAGCCACTATTACCTCCCATTCCTTGTCCGGCATCACCAAACTCAGAAAAGCCTGTACCATTGGTGTTATTGGCAGAACCAAGAATGGATAAACTTGCATCATCTTTAAATCGGCTAACCATAGCTCCACCTTCATATCTTTCTTCACTACCATAACCGGCAATAAGGTTTCCAATCCATCCTTGTTTCATTCCCTTTTTTACAGTAAGATCGAGTACAGTTTCTTCATCACCATCATCAATACCCGTTATACGAGCCATATCACTTTTCTTGTCGTAGGCTTTTAGATTTTCTACCATCCTAACCGGAAGATTCTTCATTGAAACATTAGGATCATCGGAGAAGAATTCTTTTCCATCAACCATTATTTTCTTAATCTCCTTTCCATTTATGGTAATTTTCCCATCTTCAGAGACTTCGGCACCGGGTAATTTCTTAACGAGATCTTCCAGCATTGAACCTTCCGGAACCCTATATGCTGATGCTGCATAAACGGTTGTATCTTCCTTTATAGTTACCGGAGGTGCTTCTGCTGTGATAATGGCATCTGCCAGAAGAATGGCATCTGACTCTAATACTATTGTGCCTAAATTATTTGTTAGTTTGTTAGCCGATAGTTGTAATGGAATGAATTTAGTGTGGAATCCTATATAAGATATTTTGAGTGCATATTTTCCGGCGGCGACTTTGGGAAGAATAAATTTTCCCCCGGCGAGGCTGGCTGCACCTGCGGCATATGTACTATCTGGTAATGATAATAGCTGAATGGTAGCCTGAATTGCTGCTTCCCGTGAATCGGATTCAATAACAGTTCCCGTAATAGTAATGTTTTTAGTTTGGGCAAAAGAAGTCAGGGTACTCACTAGTAGCACCATCCATACAATTATTTTTCTCATTCGTAAGTTGGTTAAGTATAACAGTTCTCCTTTGACGAATTAGAAAAGAAAAGGTTTAATTTATTTTAATAAAAAGTTCATCGTGTTGAATATTAAGTAGAGTGAATTACTCATTATCTTTTAAATGCTTTATTTACCATATTCCTTTTCATTTCAAATTCCAGACAGAGTACATTAACTATAAGAAATATAACAAATGAAGCTGTATCAAAGTTTTGTATATCTCCTGTAGCTACCCGATAAAGCATGCTAAAAAAGACTATAAAGAAAGTGAGAATCACGGCATTACGAATAGCTTTTACCCGTAGTCGTTCTGTTTCGGCATTCTCATTTTTGGATAAAGCCAATAGAATCATGAGTGCTCCCGCCATCATTAAAATCTTAACACATTCTTTATAAAATAGAAGATTTTGATCATTAACGAATCCCCACATATAAAAAAGAAATGGTAAAAAAACAGAGAAAACGAGAATTATATATCCCAGCGGACGACAAAATACAGGTAATAATGCTTTCATATTTTTGATGATTTATTAGGCAAAGATAATTCTTTCACGGTTAATATTTATCTTTGCAGTTATAAAACATTCTTGCATGAACGAACAGAAAATAGTTATCAGTAATATTCTTGAAGCCGATCTTCAACAGGCGATTGAAAATAATCATTCTGATAAAATCTACATATTAACAGATAGGCATACGCATAAGTTGTGTAAATCGTTGTTGGATGGCTTCTCTTTTTTAAAAAGTGCGAATGAAATAATTATAGGTGCCGGGGATATTCACAAAACTCCGGACACTTTACAGGAAGTGTGGACTGCATTAAGCAAATCTGGTGCTACTCGCCATTCTATTATGATTAATCTTGGTGGAGGAATGGTCACTGATTTGGGTGGTTTTGCAGCGGCAACATTTAAAAGAGGTATTAAATACATCAACATTCCCACAACTTTACTTTCAATGGTAGATGCTGCCGTGGGAGGAAAAACAGGAATAAATTTTAATGGTTTAAAGAACGAAATAGGGGTATTTGCTCCAGCCTCAACTGTAATCATTGATGCAAATTTTTTGCGGACTTTAGATAGAGAAAATTTTTTCTCAGGTTATGCTGAAATGCTGAAGCATGGATTAATAAGTACTGAAGAACATTGGAAAGAACTTTTGTTATTCAATACTGAAAATATAAATTATGATAAATTAAAAAGTCTTGTTGGTCAATCTGTTTCTATTAAGGAAGCTATTGTTAAAAAGGATCCTTATGAAAGGGGAATACGTAAAGCATTGAATCTGGGTCATACGGTTGGCCATGCTTTCGAAAGCCTGGCCTTAGCGCAGGGATATCCGGTACTTCATGGGTATGCAGTTGCCTGGGGAATAGTGTGCGAGCTTTATTTATCAGTTATAAAAACTGGCTTTCCAAAAGATAAAATGCGTCAGGTCATTCAATTTATAAAAGACAATTACGGTGTATTTTATATTGATTGCAAACAGTATGATGAGCTTTTCGAATATATGCTGCATGACAAAAAAAACATATCCGGTATAATTAATTTTACTTTATTAGAAGATATTGGTGAAGTTCAGATTAATCAAACAGCGGATAAGGAAACTATTCTTGAAATGCTTGACTTCTACAGGGAGTGTATGGGAATTTGAGATAAAAACTTTAAAGTTATTTGGGATTTAAGAAAGGATCACTTATCTTTGCATCCGCAATTCGGGATGTAGCGCAGTCCGGTAGCGTACACGTCTGGGGGGCGTGTGGTCGCAGGTTCAAATCCTGTCATCCCGACTGGTAAAGAGAGAGAGAGATTTACAATTCTTTGTAAATCTCTTTTTTATTATTCGCGATGGATTTTCATCCTTTTTTGTCTCTACTTTCTAACTTACCTTTGCATGATCTAATATCAGCAGGGCTTATTATTATCGACTCGCTTCATCATTTACTTTTTTTGTATCCAGAAGTTTCCGAATTTGAGCTTCGATAACATCATTCTCAATCTTCTCGAATAATAACTCAGCTTTATTCAGAGGATGACCTGCCGGAAGTAAATCTGTGCTTCCAAGAGTCGCCCAGTCGAATGACCCCATGTTGATCATATCGCGGAGCTTTTTTGAACTAAATGGGAGGAAAGGTTCGAAAGCTATCGACAAATTTGCAACCAATTGCATGCTAATGTTCAGAATAGTTGCAACACGAGCCATGTCTGTTTTAGTCAACTTCCAAGGCTCTGTATCTGCCAGGTATTTATTGCCGATACGAGCCAGATTCATGGCTTCTTTTTGCGCATCACGGAACTTGAAAACATCCAGAAGTTTTTCTACTTCTAATTTTACATCAGCAAATTCTTTAAGCGTTTCTTTGTCGCAATCGGTAAGTTCGCCCGCTTGGGGTACTTTCCCTTCAAAATATTTATGAGTAAGAACCAGCGCGCGGTTAACGAAATTGCCATAAATAGCTACAAGTTCATTATTGTTACGAGCCTGAAAATCTTTCCAGGTAAAATCATTATCTTTTGTTTCCGGAGCATTAGCGGTAAGTACATAACGCAATACATCTTGCTTTCCGGGAAAATCTTCCAGATACTCATGTAGCCATACAGCCCAGTTGCGCGAAGTTGAGATTTTATCTCCTTCAAGATTCAGGAACTCATTGGCCGGAACATTATCGGGAAGTATATAACTACCCTCGGCTTTAAGCATAGCCGGAAATACGATACAGTGGAAAACGATATTGTCTTTTCCAATAAAATGAATAAGACGGGTGTCCTCATCCTTCCACCACTTTTTCCAAGAGTCAGGGAGAAGTTCTTTTGTATTAGAAATGTAACCGATAGGAGCATCGAACCATACATACAGAACTTTTCCTTCGGCGCCTTCAACGGGAACAGGGATACCCCAATCAAGATCACGGCTTACTGCACGCGGCTGCAACCCCATATCCAGCCAGCTTTTACACTGCCCATATACATTAGAACGCCATTCTTTATGATCTTCCAGAATCCATTGGCGCAACCATGCTTCATGCTGATCAAGTGGGAGATACCAATGTTTTGTTTCTTTCATCACCGGTTTGCTACCGCTGATCGTACTTTTGGGATTAATGAGATCGGTAGGCGAAAGGGAGGTTCCACATTTCTCGCATTGGTCGCCATAAGCACCTTCCGAGTGGCAATGAGGACATTCGCCGGTTATATATCTGTCGGCCAGAAACTGGTGGACGTCTTCATCATAATATTGTTCGGAAGTTTGCTCAATGAAACCACCTTTCTCGTATATTGTACGAAATATATCCGATGCAAGATCATGGTGTGTTTTTGATGTTGTACGTGAATATATATCAAAAGAAATTCCAAATTTTTCGAATGAATCTTTAATAAGAGTATGGAAGCGGTCGACAATATCCTGTGGTGTTGTTCCTTCTTGCTTAGCCCGGATAGTAATGGGGACACCATGCTCATCGGAGCCACCAATAAAGAGAACGTCTTCTTTTTTAAGACGAAGATAACGTACATAAATATCAGCCGGAATATATACGCCAGCCATATGACCAATGTGAACCGGACCGTTGGCATACGGAAGTGCGGAAGTTACGGTGGTTCGTTTAAATTTTTTTTCCATAGATAATGAAATGTTTACCTTTTGTGATCTGCAAAGATAGAATAAAAAATTATATTTGCATACCTCAATGAATGCCCTTCCGCAGTTCTTCAATAATATCGGCCTGTGTATTTTTAGTTAGTAAGTTTCAATATAAAGGTAATTTTGAATCTTAATTTATGGAAATTCGGAGTTAAATGCCCGTTTTTATGAAGCAAAAGACAAAAAGATTTATTATGATTAAATACATTTTCGTTAAGAAATAATATTATCTTGATCAAATTATTTATATATTTGCATGAAGGAGAATTAAAATATTGTATAATGCATAAAAATCTTATTACGATATTGCTTATTGGGTTCCTGTTTATTATTTCATGCAGTGAATCTGACCTTTCAGAGGCAAATAATTCAGGTGAAAAAGGTAAAAAAGAACATATTGACGAAGTTGAATTTTATAAACTCGTGGATTATTGTAATCTGTATTATGCCAAAGCATATACTGATGCCAGAGTAAACAAGGACGGAAGGTATTCGTCAGTATATCGAAGAGACTACAGAACCCGAATTAAACCTAAGTGGGAAAAGGCAATAAATACGTATTCGCCACTTAAATATGGAGAACTGCGGGGCGATATAGCCGGACATAAAGAACTATCTGTTTTATGTGATTCGATAAATCGAAAAAGGAATGATTTTGATGGAAGTAGACAGGGGAATGATCTTATCGCTTATTTAATAGAACTTCCAAACGATTTTGAAAGACGGGAATACTTACTAGCCGCCCGGGATATTTTACAGAAAGATTTGGTAAATAAGATAATGAAGGGGAATTACGATGAACCTTTTTCCGTAGAAAAACCAGACAAAGTAATCTTATCAAAAGAAAAATTCTCCTTAAGTGAAGGTAAGCGTAAAAAACTTAAAGCAACTACATCTCCCCAAATTGAAGACATTAGCTATATCTGGAATAGCAATAATACTAATATTGTTGAGGTCGATAGAGATGGTGAAATTACTGCCAAGCAACCAGGAAATGCTATAATCACCGTAACAGTAAGAAATACCGATGTTTCTGCTATTTGTATTGTTGAAGTAAAAGAAAAAGCAAACAATGGATTCGTTATATTTTTAATTATCGTTTTTGTTTGCGGGGCATTGG
>DAIMFE010000078.1:0-15593 GCA_036724805.1 Bacteroides sp. | reverse complement strand
TGTTTTTACTGCGAGAGCGGTATTGAGACGTTTCAAGTTCTAATGAATCATATTGTGCCCATTACTATTATCACCGCAAGCGCAGTACATCAATTACCCTTGAGTAATTTTGGATAGCAATTGTAAATATCAATTGCCGTCTGCTTTAGCTGACGGTATAGGATGTATAAAAGTAATCGGCTTTAGCCAAATCATACTTTGGTTAAAGCCGATAAACTAATCTCATTTTAGATCCGTCAGCTAAAGCAGACGGCAATAGATATTTATCCCAAAATGTTGTCCATTAGAGTTATTTGAAGCAGAAGCTATCCATTTTGCCCGGGGACTTTCTTACTACAAACGCACGTTGCATTTCTCCAAACAGCCCGTTGCATTTGTCTCAACAGCACGTTGCTAATTCGAAAATGCACGTTGCATTTGAGAAAATGCGCGTTGCATTTTGAAGGGTGCAAACCGGGCAAAACAGAACACACCTGCCTTCTCCCAGTACAACACCTACGTCCTCTTGGTATGTCTTGAACAGGGGTTTATGCCGCATGGTGTAGGGGCGGGCCTTGTGTCCGCCCTTAAATAGCGTGTCCGCCCCTACACACCTTAAAACAACACCTTCTGGTAAAACATCACATCCAGTTTTCTTCCGAATTTTTCCGCAACATTTTTTATATGAGCACATTGGGTATATGCCGCATCCTCAAGCATTTTAATACTACTACCGTTTTCAGAATCTATCAATGCTATTATATTCTTGAATCCGTTTTTCCTGATAATCTTTTCTAAAATACTCAAAGCCTCTTTGCCATACCCTCTTCGGGTATAATCCGGATGCAAATAAATAGTAACTTCAACGGTTATATCGTAGGCCGGTCGGGGGTTGAATTTCGAAAAGTAACAAAACCCGCAGCGTTCTCCCGTTTCGGTGCTGATAATATACGACCGGTACAACGGGTTATTTATTGGGATGAACGATTTTAAATCATCAATGCTAACTGCAGACAGGTAGTAAAGCGCTGTTGTGTGAAGGGTGTAATAGTCATAAATTTCTTTCAGGTAGTGCAGGTCGATTTCCTGCAAATCAACTAATTTAATTCTCATCTTAATTTTTTTCAATGATTGATTTTGATTTAATATGTAATACCGAAAAGAACTGTACCTATTCCGATTTCTTCCTTTCAATATTACGTTTAATAAACTCTACTTTAAGGCTAGCTTCTTTCTGCTCTTTCTTTATTTGTTCAATGTTGGTTAGTAGCCGAGAGAATTCGTACAATTCTACTGCAGCTTTACGATCCGAAGCACTCATATTGGTGGTGTACTTACCCTTTCCAATATAATCTATCCGGATATTATTATCTTTATTCAGTACAATAAATTCGATAACATTTCCATCCTGCTTCAGTTTATAATCCGATTTCTCTATTCTTTCTCCCAGATCGGTTGTTTCATACCTATCGTTAGAAGCCGGAGTTTGGGCAAACGTTTTGTCGGGCGCGATAACCCTAACCGCGGCATGGTAAATATTGCGGCTGCCGCAATAAATAGATGTCATTGTCATAACTCCCGTTTCATTAACCTGAAAACGAAGGAAAGAACGATGAAGGTTCTTTTCTACTGTTTGCGTGGGCCAGAAGTAATTTCCGACATCCTGGTATTCGGGATTCTTTTCTAATATAAATTTGCTTTTAGTGTCTTCAAACTTTTGCAGTTTATCCAACAGCATACTATCTAAGTAGGCCAATGTTTGTTCTTGTTCGGCCAGCTCAATCTGTTGCATTAATCGGATGCCTTCTTTCCGGGCTTCAAACGCTTTTGGGTAAAGTATTTTAATGCTATCAATTTCTTGTTTGGCGCTATTAAAATCACCTGCTTTAAGGGCTGCGTTAGCAGTATGTAGTCGTTCGGTAGCTTTCTGTTCTCCATTATCGCTGCAAGCAGCAAAAGTGAGAACCAATGTAAAAAGTAAATAGGATTTTTTCATCTTGATCGCTTGGAGGATATTAATATGGAGCAAATATACATGTTATTTTTCGAAAAGGACAATATTATAGGAGGCTTTTGGGGCTTTTGAAGATAATCCTTCTCTTCTTAATTGTTAAAAACGGCAGGATAGTTCTTAAATCCTTTGTTATTAAATTTATAAGCAATAGCTTTGTGGTAAGAAAGTTATCCAATGCTTGAAAATTTACTCGACTACGAACGCAGTCTTTTTTTTATGCTAAACGGGAGCAATTCGGCGTTTTTGGACCGGATAATGTATGTATATTCCGGCAAAGTTTTGTGGATTCCTGTTGCGGTGTTAATTATTATCGTCCTTTTTTATAAGAAAGGATGGAAAGAGTGTTTATTTATCGCAATCGCCATTGCCCTGGTTATTACCCTGTGCGATCAGTTTGCATCGGGAGTTTGTAAACCCCTGTTTACCCGTTTTCGTCCAACGCATCATCCCGAATTTAAAGATTGTGTAGATATTGTATTTGGCAAAAGAGGGGGTAGATATGGTTTTATCTCAAGCCATGCGGCAAATGCTTTTGGTTTTGCCACCTTTATGGTACTTCTGTTTAAGAACGCGTTATTTTCGTGGGTCATTTATTTTTGGGCTACCGTAACGGCCTACTCACGAATATACCTGGGTGTACACTTTATCTCCGATATTGTTCCGGGTATTTTGGCAGGTCTCTTAATAGGTTATGGTGTTTATCTATTTTATAAATGGGGTCGTCAACGTGTTATTGGCAACACTACAAATGCTCCTGATGGGGAAATGGTTGTTTCGGCACCGCCGGAATATACGAAACTACAGAAACAAATAATTGTATATGGCATTTTGGCAACTATCCTGGTGCTTGTAATCTTTAATGTTCCATTGGCTGATTTTGCAAGGGGGGGTAAATGAGGGAATCGCATGTTTATTCAAGGGCGGACACAAGGCCCGCCCCTACACCATGCGGCAGAACGAAAAAAAATATGAAATAGTGGATTTTTCTCTCACTCTTTTCTTCTTCTTCTTCTTCTTCTTTTTCTTCTTTTAATATTATATGTTCTTATATGTTCTTATATGTTGCTATAGGGTAGCTATAGCTAGTGCTAATGGAGGCGATTTTTATCTTACTGGCATCAAGCGATTTATCAAATAGTTTACAACAGCAATTCGTAGTTAAAAAGTGTTGAATGTGCGGTGGTTTTACATTAAAAGCGCAATTATCCCATGCGGCATTCTTATCCATGTAGCAATAAAGATAATAGAGGTAATAAAGGTATTCCTCTTTAACAAAATTGTAAATGTCCCCTTCTTTTTGTAATTTTGTCAGGATTTAAAAGAAAGATATGACAAAATCCGAGATACAGCAGGTTAAGCAAAGATTTGGAATCATAGGAAACAACGAAGCCCTTTCAAGGGCGATCGATATAGCTATTCAGGTGGCTCCTACCGATCTTTCCGTTCTTATAACCGGAGAAAGCGGGGTAGGAAAAGAAAGCTTTCCGCAGATTATTCATCAATACAGTCGGCGTAAACATGGCCAGTACATTGCGGTTAATTGTGGTGCCATTCCCGAAGGAACAATAGATTCGGAACTTTTCGGACACGAAAAAGGAGCCTTCACAGGAGCTATCGGCGAGCGGAAAGGATACTTTGGTGAAGCCAACGGCGGAACTATTTTCCTGGATGAAGTAGGAGAGTTGCCACTACCTACACAAGCGCGATTGTTGCGTGTGCTGGAAAGTGGTGAATTTATTAAAATGGGATCATCAAAAGTAGAGAAAACAGATGTACGCATCGTTGCGGCTACAAATGTAAACTTGAATCAGGCAATAACCAACGGCCGCTTTCGAGAAGATTTATACTACAGGTTAAACACAGTACCCATACAAATTCCGTCTTTACGCGAACGGGGAGAAGATATTTATCTCTTATTCAGGAAATTTGCTGTCGATTTTGCAGAGAAATACCGTATGCCGGCTATTCAGTTAATAGATGGAGCAAAACAAATGCTGATGTCTTACGCGTGGCCGGGAAATGTGCGCCAACTCAAAAATATTACAGAGCAGATATCCGTTATTGAAACAAACCGCGATATAACAGTTGATATTCTCGGTAAGTACCTACCCAGCCAAAATGAACAAACCCTTCCTGCTTTATGGGGCGGGCGTAGTGATGGTAAAAGTTTTGAAAGTGAGCGGGAAATATTATATCAGGTTTTATTTGATATGCGGAAAGATGTTACCGAACTGAAAAAACTGGTACACGAAATTATGAATGATAAGGCAATGCCCGCCACACAGCAAATGTCGCCCACTTATTATGCAACGCCAAATACTCCCATAGTATCCACATCTTCTAATGTATCCACCATTAATATAAATCCCGGATCGGTAAATGTAGTAGATGAAGACATTCAAGATACAGAAGAATATGTAGAAGAATCTCTTTCCTTAGACGAAGTAGAGAAAGAGGTGATTAAAAAGGCGCTGGAAAAGCATAATGGCAAAAGAAAGAATGCGGCAAAAGATTTAAATATATCAGAGCGTACGCTTTACAGAAAGATAAAAGAATATGGATTGGATTAAAAAAAGAGTAGTATATGTTGGCGTTTCTATTCTATTGGTAGCATTGCTGGTGAGTTGTTCTGTAAGATATAGTTTTACAGGGGGCGCTATTGATTACAACAGGGTAAAAACGATATCCATTGCTGATTTCCCGATCAAATCGGAATATGTATATGCCCCTTTGGGCACAAGGTTTAATGACGGCCTTAAAGATGTATTCGTCCGGCAAACCCGCTTGCGATTGGTAAATAGCAATGCCGACCTCGAACTGGAAGGCGAAATTACCGGATATAATCAATATAACGAATCGGTTGCAGCCGATGGCTTCGCTTCGAAAACCCGTTTAACAATAACAGTGAATGTGCGCTATACCGATAATAGTGATCATGAAAACGACATTGAAGGGCAACAATTCTCTGCTTTCCGCACCTATGAATCAACACAACTGTTAACAGCCGTTCAGGATCCGTTGATAGATGAAATGGTGAAAGAAATAACAGATCAGATATTTAATGCTACTGTGGCAAACTGGTAAGGATGAACTCAAGTTTCGCACATCTTGTTTCGCACCCCGAATTATTAAACAGGGAAACTTTATATGAATTACGCACATTGTTAGTGCGTTATCCATATTCTCAGTCTATACGTTTGCTTTTCCTTAAAAATCTTTTCTTGTTACAGGATGCTTCTTTTGCCGATGAACTAAAGAAATCGGTAGTATATGTAAATGACAGAAGAACGCTGTTTTATCTGATTGAAGGAGATAAATACATCCCATTATCTTTAAAAACGCATCCGTTATTGCATAAACTGGAAGAAGAACCCGGAGTAAACCGGACTTTTGCTTTAATAGATGCGTTTCTCGCGACAATGCCGCCGGAAGAAGAGGCGCCGGAAGAGCTTTTATATGTATCGGATTATACAACCTATTTAGAAAACGATACTCCTGTTGTTGAACGGGAAGAAACAGAGCCGGAAGATGAAGAGGAGTTGCGGTTACGCGGACAGGATCTTATTGATAGTTTTCTTACAAAAGCCGAAGCAGAATCCATTCTTCTTAAGCCGCTCGAACTACAACCCGCAGAAGAAGAGGAGTATGAAGAAACGTCTGATGCTTCCTTAGCTTCTGATAATGAAGACGAAAGTTATTTCACCGAAACTTTAGCAAAAATTTATATCAGGCAACATCGATATGCTAAAGCTATTGAAATAATTAAAAAATTAAGTTTGAAATATCCAAAAAAAAACGCTTACTTTGCAGACCAAATCCGTTTTTTGGAGAAATTGATTATTAACGCTAAATCAAAATAAAAAGAAATGTATTTATTATTAATTGTCTTAATTGTTATAGCAGCCGTATTGATGTGCTTTATTGTATTGATTCAAAACTCAAAAGGTGGCGGATTAGCATCAAGTTTCGCATCATCAAATCAGATTATGGGTGTACGCAAAACTACTGATTTCTTAGAAAAAACCACCTGGGGATTGGCTGCTGTTATTGTTGTTTTATGTATTGCTACTGCATATACTTTACCAAGAACACATGGCGGAAGCGGAATTATTATGGAACAAGCACAACAGGAAGAAAGAACAAACCCAATGAACTTACCTGATTTTGGAACACCACAACCGGGTACGGAAGCTGCTCCATCTACTTCTACCGAAACACCGCCGGCAACAGATACTCCAACTGAACCAACAGCGGAATAATTTGAAGAAAAAATAAAAGAGAGAGCCATAAATCCCCAACAAGGTTTTTATGGCTCTTTGTGTTTACCACAAAACAAATTTCATTATGACAGAGGCATTCATCAGAAAACTTAACGACTCTAAAGCTGTTCGCTGGGCAGTATTGATAGTGGTATCCTTTACCATGTTCTTTGGCTATTTTATTTCTGACGTAATGAATCCTTTGATGGAGCTATTGCAGAAAGAATTCAATTGGTCCGCTTCCGAATATGGCCTGTTCAATATGGCATACGGCTGGCTAAATGTATTCTTGCTGATGCTTATTATCGGAGGAATCATCCTTGATAAGTTGGGTGTTCGCAGAACAGGTATTGGCGCGTGTGTTTTAATGATAATTGGCTGCGGGCTCGAATATTATGCCGTTTCCAGAGGGTTTGAAGGAACAATTTTCGGCATAAGAACACAGGTAATGATTGCGTGTGTTGGGTTTGCTGTTTTTGCGTTGGGGGTTGAAATGGCCGGCATTACAGTAACAAAAGTAATTACCCGTTGGTTTCGCGGCTACGAAATGGCGCTGGCTATGGGCGTACAAGTAGCTATTGCCCGTTTAGGTACGGCGCTTGCTCTGGTAACAGCAACTCCTCTATCAAAAGCTTTTAATAGTTTATCAACACCTATATTATTAGGGTTGGCCGGGTTATGCATCGGTCTTATCTCCTATTTGGTATTCTGTGTAATGGACCGCAAGCTGGATGCTTCCATTCCCGAAGAAGAAAATGACGAACCTTTCGAAGTAAAAGACATCCTATTTGTTGTTAAAAACAAAGGATTCTGGCTAATAGCTTTACTGTGCGTATTGTTTTATTCGGCGGTTTTCCCTTTCCTTAAATATGCACCTTCTTTAATGACTAACAAATATAATGTTTCGGACACATTTGCCGGCTTTATTCCATCGTTACTACCCTTAGGAACAATCCTTTTAACTCCGCTTTTTGGGGGAATTTATGATAAGAAAGGAAAAGGCGTCACTATTATGATTATCGGTTCGGCTATGTTGGTTGGAATCCATGCATTGTTTGCAGCCCCAATTCTTGATATCTGGTGGTTTGCAACTATTTTAACTGTATTATTGGGAATCGCATTCTCCATGGTTCCATCTGCCATGTGGCCATCGGTACCTAAAATTATTCCGCATAATAAATTAGGCACTGCCTATGCTTTAATATTCTGGGTTCAAAATATAGGACTGAGTTTAGTACCTTTTTTAATAGGAAAGGTACTGGATAAATACTGCATTGTGGAATCAACAGGCAATGTTATACGGTATGATTATACATTACCGATGATTATTTTCAGTGCTTTCGGCATACTTGCTGTTTTTGTAGCGTTTATGCTGAAACGGGAAGATAAAGTAAAGAGGTATGGGCTGGAAAGGCCAAATGTTTTGGGAGACCAATGATGAGTAACGGCCGTTTATAACTCAATTGCCCTCTCTCTCCACTTTTACAATCCCCCCTGTGTTAGGATTAAATATCACCTGAACAGTAGAGCTTTTATCAAATAGCGATGGAGCCAGATACTCTACAATACCAAATTGGGTTACGGGGATATCTCCTTCAAATAATTTTTCTTTTCCATACGAAAGGGTAATCTGCGCGCTTCCCGGTACGTTGTATGCCACTCCTTTTAATTCCTTCTCTTTCTTTTTAGTCTCCTCCTCTTGCTGAGGGATAACAACCGTTTGCTTATCAATAAGGTTTAAATAAATAGGATTTCCGGCAAGGTTGTTTTTATCCACTATGCCCAGCTTCTTTGAAAAGCGGAAGAGTACTTCATTCTTTAATTCCTTAGTGGGAGTAAAACGCATGGTGAACGTTTTTTCTTCTTTGGTTTGGGTACCCGAAAACAGTTGAACCATTGCATTTTCCTGTTCTTCGAGGCTTTCGAGCATTAATCTTAACTGCTCTCCGTCTTTAGGGGTGTTATCCGCCTGTCCGCGCAATAAAGCATTTCTGCTTTCGCGGATATTGTATATTTCTTTGGATACCAGTTCCGCCATCTTAGCGGTTGAACTAGCCATCAGTATCTCTTCGGTAAGAAAATCTTTTGGATTAATGTTTTTAGGTGCAACAACAGTAGCTTTTTCTTGTGGCACAACTGTTTTTTGATTGCTATAAGGAACATTAATGGATTTTATTAATCCATTCTCCGTTAACTCAATAAGAGGAGCAACCGTTTTGTCTTTCAATTTGATAAAATAGGATTGGCTGTTATCGGGAACTCCGATTGAAGCGGCTTTTACTTCATTCAGTTCCCAATATTCTTCCGGATCACCCGAAACGTTGTTCAAGCGAAGATACCTGTCGGCATAGCGACTGAATTCTCCCGGCGTATAAGTAACTTTTGTTGCTTTTACTTCGATACTAATTTCTGTTTTTGGAAGAGAATATAATACTCCATAATCTTTTCCAATGGTTACTCCGGGGGTAACCTGCGTTTGTGCAACAGTTACAGAAGCAATAAACAGACTTAATGTTAGTAATGATTTTCTCATGTTGCTAATATACTAATGTGATAAAGTATTAATATGCTATTGTAATATAATCCGTTTCCATGCATCGGGTAAACACTCGATTATGTTTTCGGCTGTAAGGCTTATGGCCGAATATCTTTCCTTAGCAATATCACCCGCCGCGCCATGAATGTAGGTGCCTAATTTGGCAGCATCTTCTGCCTTGTATCCTTGCGCCAGTAATGCTAATATTATTCCGGTTAAAACATCTCCGCTACCACCGGTTGCCATTCCCGGATTACCGGTTGGGTTAAAAGAACATTTCCCATCGGGAGTAATAATGGCCGAATAGGCGCCTTTCAATACAATGCACACCTTGGCGTTGTGGGCAAGTTCGCGTGCTTTCATTAATCGCTCATACGAGCTTTTGCATTTCCCCACCAGCCTTTCCAGCTCACCCGGATGAGGCGTAAGAACAGAGTTTTTAGGGATATACGATAATAAAGTCTGCCGATGCGCGGCTAAAAAGTTTAATGCATCGGCGTCAATCACCATAGAGCCCTCGCAAGAGCGGATTTGCTTCAGTACTGCAATACCTGTTTCTTCGGCTTTGCCCAATCCCGGGCCGATTCCAACCGCATCGAAATCACTGGTGTCGGTAATGGTTATGAAAAAATGTTCGTGGTAGTCGGGATCAACCATTGCTTCGGGAACAGCCGTTTGCAAGATACTATTGTTAATGGCAGGCGCATGTACTGTTAATAATCCGACCCCCGATTTTATGCAAGCCCGTGCCGCTAATACCGAAGCTCCGGCCATGCCATAAGAACCGGCTATCAGCATGGCATGACCAAAGTTACCTTTATGCGCGAATTTCTTTCGGGGTTTGATTTTCTTTTGGATATCTTCCTCTTCAATGATCGAGAAGTCGGTTTCCGTTTCCTCAATAATTTCCCGGCTAATATTTATGTCGAGCAACTCCCATTCACCAACATATTCAGCATTCTCCGCAAATAGAAAAGATAATTTAGGTAACTGAAAGCTGAAAGTATAATCGGCATGGATAATGGCGGTTTTGTCGTTGTTGTCATTGTCTTCGCCCATTAATCCGGAAGGTATATCTAAAGATACAACCGTGCATTTACAGGCATTAATGTATTTAACCACTGCTGCAAAACCTCCGGATAAAGGTTTGTTTAGTCCGGAGCCGAATAAACCATCAATAACAAGATGCTTATCCGTTAGTTTGGGAGGAGTAAACTGGGTGCTGACTTCCGTAAAAGAGACATCGGTTTTTGTTAATAGGTCTTTGTTTATCTGGCAATCATTTGAAAGTGAGCCCTGTGGATTAAACAAGAAAGCATTTACCGGGTATCCCTGCTGAAACAACATGCGGGCAACAGCCAAAGCATCTCCACCGTTATTTCCCGGTCCGGCAAATACAGTAACAGGGGTTTCTTTTTTCCATCTGTCAACCACAGCCTGTGTAAAAACAGATGCGGCTCTTTCCATTAAATCGATGGAGCTGATAGGCTCATTCAGCATGGTGTAATCGTCCAGCTTTTTAATTATATGAGTAGGAAATATTTTCATAATCAAATATTTTTTCGTAATAGCATACAAATATAAGTATTTTATGTCTTTGCAAACAAAAGGTAAATAAGAATTAAGAAATAGAAGTAAGAAGTAAGAATAATCAAGAAAACACAAAAGATGATGCATGGAGTAAAATAATTATTGTATTTTTGTGCCAATATTGGAGTTACGAGTTACAAGCTGCAAGTTACGAGTGTCTGCGGGATTTTACTTGTGGCTCGTGTTTCGTAACTTGTAACCCGTAACTCAGATGATGAAGACTGTTAACGTAAAAGACAAAACATTTTCTATCTCTATACCCAGAGAGACTATTCAGAAAGAAGTAAGCCGTGTGGCAGAAGAGATAAACCGTGATTTAGCTGGCAAAAACCCTCTGTTTCTAAGTGTACTGAACGGTGCGTTTATGTTCACTTCCGACTTAATGAAGCAAATTACAATTCCTTGTGAGATATCGTTTATTAAGCTTGCTTCTTATCAAGGTGTTGCTTCATCAGGAGTAATAAAAGAAGTAATTGGTATAAATGAAGATATAACCAACCGTACAGTTGTTATTGTAGAAGACATTGTTGACACCGGTTTCACGATGCAGAGGTTATTAGATACGTTAGGAACCAGACATCCGAAAGAAATTAAAATAGCTTCTTTCCTTGTAAAACCCGAAAAACTGGTAGTAGACCTGAATATAGATTATGTTGCATTAAACATTCCGAATGATTTTATTGTGGGGTATGGACTGGATTACAACGGACACGGAAGAAACTATCCGGATATTTATACAATAGTTGAAGATTGAAAGTTGTCATCCATAATTAAACCTCAAACTATAAACTGCAAAAACTACAAACTACAAAAACTACAAACTCAAAAACGAATATAATGCTTAATATTGTAATTTTTGGTGCTCCCGGATCAGGAAAGGGCACACAGAGTGAAAAAATCGTGGAGAGATTCGGGCTGAATCATATTTCAACCGGTGATGTTTTACGTACAGAGATAAAGAATGGAACCGAGTTGGGTAAACTAGCTAAATCGTATATTGATGAAGGTCAGTTAATCCCTGACGAACTGATGATTAGTATACTGGCTGATGTGTTGGATGGCTTTAAGGATAGCAAAGGAGTTGTTTTTGATGGGTTCCCAAGAACAATTAATCAGGCAGAAGAGTTAAAGAAAATGTTGGCCGACCGTGGTCAGGAAGTGACTTTGATGTTAGACTTGAATGTTCCGGAAGAAGAACTGGTTGAACGGCTCATTAACAGAGGAAAAAGCTCCGGTCGTGCTGATGATAACGAAGAAACTATCCGCAAACGCCTGGATGTTTATTATTCTCAAACTTGTCCTTTAATTGATTGGTATAAAGAAGAAGGAAAATACTGTTTGATTCAAGGACAAGGGGAAATGGATGAGATCACAGATATGATTTGCAAAGAGATAGAGAAAGTATAATATATATATTGTGTTTATTAACCACAGATTAGCAGATTACGCAGATAATTAATTAATTAAGATTATAAATCTGGGTAATCTGTTAATCTGTGGCTAATAAACATAAACACGTCATAATCCTAAAAAAATGGCCGAATCGAATTTTGTTGACTACGTAAAAATCTACTGTCGCTCCGGCAAGGGCGGTAGAGGATCAACGCATATGAGGCGTGACAATTTAACCCCGAGGGGTGGACCTGATGGTGGTGACGGCGGCAGAGGCGGTCATGTTATTTTGCGTGGGAACCGTAATTTCTGGACCTTGCTCCATTTAAAATACGAACGACATGTATTTGCCGGACATGGCGGATCGGGTAGCAGTAGCCGCAGCTTTGGAAAAGACGGAGTAAGTAAGATTATAGAAGTACCCTGTGGTACTGTAGTTTACAATGCTGAAACCGGAGAATACATCTGTGATGTAACCGAACATGGGCAGGAAGTTATCCTGTTAAAAGGTGGTCGTGGTGGATTAGGAAACTGGCATTTCCGTACAGCAACCCGTCAGGCACCAAGATTTGCACAACCCGGTGAACCCATGCAGGAAATGACGGTAATTATGGAACTCAAACTGCTGGCGGATGTAGGACTGGTAGGATTTCCAAACGCAGGTAAATCTACCTTGCTATCTTCTGTATCAGCGGCAAAGCCCAAAATAGCAGATTACCCGTTTACCACACTTGAACCGAATCTCGGAATCGTTTCTTATCGGGATGGTAAATCCTTCGTAATGGCAGATATACCCGGAATAATAGAAGGAGCCAGTGAAGGTAAAGGACTTGGATTGCGTTTCCTTCGTCATATAGAACGAAATTCATTATTGCTTTTCATGGTTCCGGCCGATAGTGATGATATTCATAAAGAATATGATATTCTGATGAATGAATTGAAAACTTTTAATCCGGAAATGTTGGATAAGCAACGGGTGCTGGCTATAACAAAAAGCGATATGCTTGATCAGGAGTTAATGAATGAAATAGAGCCGATGCTTCCACAAGGTATTCCGTACGTCTTTATTTCTTCGGTAACCGGATATGGCATTTCTGTTTTAAAAGATATTCTTTGGGAGGAACTCAATAAAGAAACGAATAAAATTGAATCTCTTGTACATCGTGCAAAGGATGTTGGAAACTTGTGGGAAGAATTGAGAGCGCAGGGAGAAGATGAAGATTTTAATTATGAATATGAAGATGATCAGGACGAAGATGATTTCGATTCCTTTCAGGAATAGAGTTGATAGAGTTGATAAAGTTGATAAAAGATACTCTATTACCTTTATTACCTCTATTACCTTTATCACCTTTACCCACTTAATAAACAAAAATCGTGTTCACAATTTCCATATCACAGAGTATTAAGAATGCTTGCCCTCTATTTGAAGGTGCGGTTGTGTATGCTTCGGTTAAAAATTCGGCATTCAATGAAGAACTTTGGAAGGAGATAAATGACTTTACTGTTGAGTTACTGAAAACCTCATCCATAGAAGAGATCAAACAGCAATTTGCTATTGCCGCTACCCGGCAGGTTTATAAAAGATTGGGGAAAGATCCCGGTCGTTACCGACCTTCGGCAGAAGCGCTGCGCCGCCGGTTATTACGTAATATGCCTTTGTATCAGATAGATACATTAGTAGATATTATCAATCTGGTTTCTTTGCGTACCGGATTTTCTATTGGTGGTTTTGATGCGGATAAGATTCGGGGCACCAGCCTTGAACTAGGGGTAGGGGAGGCTAACGAACCATTCGAAGCTATTGGAAGAGGAATATTGAATATTGAAGGTTTACCGGTTTATCGGGATTCAATAGGTGGTATTGGTACCCCAACCAGTGATGAAGAACGAACTAAAATGGATATCAATACGGTTCATATTTTGGCTATAGTTAATGGATATAGCGGAAAAGAAGGATTGCTGGAAGCTGCGGAGATGATTCAGGAATTGTTACGGAAATATACGAATTCGGGTGCCAGTGAGGTAATTCAATTTAGATAAACTTATGTTATTTGCAATATATGTGTTAATTTTACCCATATAAAACAACCATTACCATGAATATCTTTGTTCGAACCAGATTATGGAAAGCATTAATTTTAATTACCGCTCTTTATTTCGCCAGTTGTGATTCTAACAAAGAAATCATAGGCAAAGATGCGAAAGTTGAAAAACTCGCCGATGGTTTCAGCTTTACCGAAGGTCCGGCAAGCGACAGACAAGGAAATGTATATTTCACCGATCAACTAAACAACCGCATTCTAAAATGGTCGGTAGATAATAAACTATCTGTTTTTATGGAAAACGCAGGGCGTTCCAATGGCCTTTATTTCGATAACTCTGGCAATCTGCTGGCCTGTGCCGATATGGAAAACGAGCTTTGGAGTATCGACAAGGAAGGAAAACATACCGTCTTATTCTCTGATTTTGAAGGCAAAAAGCTGAATGGCCCGAATGATCTTTGGATACACCCCAACGGAAAAATTTATTTTACCGATCCATTATATGTACGTGATTACTGGAACCGTAGTGCCGAAATGCAACAGCAAGGCGAATATATTTACTCTTTCGATCCGAAGAGTGGAGCTATGGTACGATTAACTGCCGATATCAAAAAGCCAAACGGTATTATTGGTACACCCAACGGCAAGCGTCTTTACGTGGCCGATATTGGTGGTGGAAAAACATATTCATTCGATATAAACCCGGATGGTTCCTTATCTAATCAGCAGTTGGCCGCCCCAATGGGCTCGGATGGTATAACGATGGATGAACGCGGAAATATCTATCTTACCGGAAAAGGTGTAACGATATTTAATCCGCAAGGAGAGAAGATTGCACATATCCCTGTGGATGCTCCGTGGACAGCCAATGTAACTTTCGGTGGCAAGGATCGGAAAACGTTGTTCATTACGGCTTCGGAAGGATTTTATTCGATACCGATGAATGTGAAGGGGGGCAGATAGAGCATGTCTTTAATTTGTTATAGTTGAGATAGTTTCTTTGTAAGATACCATACTATTATACCACAATATGGTTTAAATTTCCCTTCGATATCCCTATTATCCCAATTTGACAAGTGCTTCTGGATTTCAGACCTTTTCCAGGGTGTTTTTTTCTGGTTAAGAGATTTGATTACCCCTATTAATGTTTGATGCCGATTTTTCTTTAATAAAGAGTGGTTTAGGTTTAATATGTTTTTTATTTCTGTATTGTGATGAATATCAGACGAATTCATTTCACCATCTTTTGTCTTATAGCTTATGGTGTCAATAAATTCTTTTTGAAACAGATTGAATGTTATATCATTATTAGCTTTAAGTTTGTCACAGTGAAAATTATCATCAATGGCTCCAGGGCAACAAATAACCATATTTTGATAATTTAATTTTAAATTATTATCATGTTTTTCTCTGCATAAAATATGCTCGATTCGACTTTTTTCATTACTGTTTTTGTCTTTTACAGGAATTCGTCGCATGCAATAAGCGCAAATATATCCTTGTTCTTTTAATAATGACTCTCTTAATTCTGGAATAGCTTCATAATCAACTCCTGGTGTCAATCTGTGTTTTGTCCATTCTTTGGGTTCCGGACTTTTCTCAATTTTCCGCATCGTTTATAATAGTAAAATTCAACATAGCTTCGGCTTGAGCCAGATCTGGTAGATTATCTCCAAAGCGTTCTTTTAGGTATTTCAACATATTCTTTGCTTCATAAATTTTATTATTAGAGTTAATGTAAATTAGAATTAATAATGCCAGGGATTGATTTTTATTCT
>DAIMFE010000077.1:0-15700 GCA_036724805.1 Bacteroides sp. | reverse complement strand
ACAGGGAAAAATATGCCCTGACGAAAAAACATACAGATTTCTGTTGGTTTTCCAATGCAAACTGAATACCTTGCTCTCTGAATCCGAAACATGACCACCCAATATTTAAAAAAAAGAGAAATAGCCGACTGATGTGAGTGCCGAATCAAAACTGTATTTGCTTTGAAACAGCAAAGAAATTCAGTTGCGGATTTTAGGATATACTCTAATTTCACTTCTCTCTCATAAAGAATATGTGGCACTGTACGCTTATCTTGTTTGGGGGTAAGCAAACCATTGTTGCTGATGGCAAATATACACAACTATTTTTAAGAAGCGATTATTTAACGTTCAGGATATTGCTCTTTTATTTGACAAAAATAATGTATAAATATGGTAAATATCGGCACAGCATGGGTTATGATGCTTTATGCAGAGCGAACACGTTATTCAAGGGCGGACACAAGACCCGCCCCTACACCATGCGGCAGTGTAGGAGATTATTTCATTAACGGTATTGAAAAACTAAACACAGATCCCTCTCCTTTTTTAGATGTAAACCACAACTCTCCTCCATTCTTTGTCGCGAAGTCATGACACAGCAAAAGTCCTAACCCCGAACCCTCTTCGTTCTTCGTTCCAAACGTACTGAAGTGAGTATCCGTATGCAATAGTTTCTTCTGATCTTCGTCATCAATTCCACAGCCATGATCTACTATGTGAATCTCGGCTTTATCATCATTCAATTCAACGCGAACAACAATTTCACTATCCGGATTACTGAATTTGATGGCATTACTCATTAAATTCCTTACTACAGTGTTTACCATGTCGATATCCGCATGAACATTGATGCTGGCAGGAGACTCTAATCTTATGGTTATATTTTTTAGTCCGGCTACCATGTTGAAGATTTCGATAACACTTTCAACAACTTCAATAACATCCATGTCCTGATATACAACAGTTAAACGGCCAATCTGACTTTTGGTCCATTTCAAAAGATTGTCAAGTAAAGCAAACACTTCTTCGGTGGTTTGATTTGCCATATTTAATAACTCAAACATCTCATTGTTGATGTTGGTACCGGATAGTTTCAGAACAAGCATGTTCAACACCATCTTTATTGATCCCATTGGAGAACGAAGATCATGAGCTATAACAGAATAAAGTTTATCCCGTCCTATAATGGTTCTCTTAAGTTCTTCTGTTTGGGCTAAGATTACGCGCCTGGCTTCTATGAGCGAAACCTGATGGGAAACCCGGATTAGTAGTTCTTCTTTATTAAAAGGCTTGGATATAAAATCGTTCGCACCTATCTGAAAACCTTTAACTATATCGGAAGTGCTGTTGAGAGCAGTTAGAAATATAATGGGAATATCTGAAGTAGCAGCGTCTCCCTTCAGGCGCTCTGCTACTTCAAATCCATCCATATCCGGCATCATAACGTCTAGTAAAATAAGGTCAGGCTTCTCGGTCGCTACTATTCCGAGTGCCTGTTTTCCATTGCTTGCCGTAATTATATTAAACTTTTCATTTGTTAACAGTACCTTCAGTAACAAAACATTCGACATTACATCATCAACAATCAATATTTTATAATCTGACGGATTAATTTGCATAACACCTATGTTAGTTGATTTTTTTTATCCACAAGGCAAAAGTAGATTAATTACACAAACAATGCAAAAAAACATTACTATTTAACGATAAGATAAAGAATGAGCGTAGTTAATGATGATTGCCGTTGCCATGCGAATGACCGTTTTTATCGTGCGAACCATGATTACTGCCCTTGTGATGAGTGCCATCGTGCTTTTTTCCCGAATGATCCGAATAAGCACAAGCCTGATGTGTGCCATCGTTGTAAATATCGCAATTTTCGTGATTCCCGGCTGCACATTGTTCTGCTACACTGGCTTTATACGCGGCAGCATCCTCAAACCCCAAAGCCTTTGCTCTGGCTTCAATATCCTGTTGAACAGAAGTGCCGAAATCATTATGATCATCGTTATCACAAGCAACGAATGATAGAGTGCACACTACAGCTAATGCATAAAATAATCTTTTCATTTCTTAGTTTTTAGTTTTGAGTTTTGAATTAACATTTTTTATTAAAGCGCTTTCGTATATAAACCGCATGGAACAAGTTTTACCCTACCATAAATCAAAGAATTAATTCAAAGAATACGGTTGGCGTAAATGGAGTTGCTTTTGTAAATATATTAGTAGCATTATTTTGTCCTGATACCTGATGATAGTTATACTTGATGTTTTTGTTTCCAAACACATTCAATAACGAAACGCCTGCCTGTAGCTTTATCTTTTTTATTTGTATTCGGTAACTTGCCCCAATATCAAAACGATTATAGGATTCATCAGAATAATCGGAATGTTTGTGGTTTGCGCCATGATTACCTTCTTCATTGCCTTGTCCGTGCCCGTGCCCTCCGATAGAAATATATGAAAAGCCGGTACCATATACATAGCTTACCGAAAAGTAGAAAGGATTGAATGCTCCGATGCCTCCGACTTTTATTTCGTGAGAGAGTTCATTTTGTGGTTTTCGCAGGTTATTAATAGAATAAGAACCGTACAGTGTATGGTTCCTTATCTGTGCTTTGGCATATAAATCGGTTCCTAAAATTGTATTGTCAATTTGGTAGATGGTATTATCTAAGAAGTACTGACCGTTTTTGGTTTGTTTAAAATATCCTTCCAGACTGATTAAAAAGCCGTTTTCATTGTATGCGATACCGGCTGTTGTGTGTGTACCTTTAACAAATGTACTGTCGCCCATACTCCAAACTGTTTGGAAATCTGATGGGTTGTACCGGTAGATGGTTCGGGTAAGAAATTGATCGTACATACCCCATGAAGCGGTAGCCGTAAATTCATCGGATATTTTGTATGTGCCCGATACACGGGGTTGGAAATATGCTTTTTTATTGAGTGGCATATCAACCCGGATGCCCGTATTTAATGATAACTTGCCTAAAAGTACATTATCATTAAGATATAGGGCGAGCTTTTCTAACTCTCCGCACAACTCATTAAGGCCTACCCGGTATTGTTGCCATTCGCCACCAATTTGTATTCTGTTTATCTTTCCGATATAAAAGTCATGATTCAGTTTAACCGAAAATTCCTGTACAATATTATCGAGGTGGCTAACATCGGTTACGCCAGGCTTCCTGCCCCCAACTATGGTAAGATTGTCTAATAAAGAAGAAAGCCGCGAAAAGGTGGCCAGGAATTTTGTATTCGATCCATTATTCCAAACCCTTTTATAGGAAGCCGCGCCACCGTATTGCCTGTTTTTTTCCGAAGCGTTTACATCATATTCATCTGGTTGCTTAACTGAATATTTAAAACGGTCATCGGCTCCGTAAAGACTGATGTAGTAAATATCGTCTTCGCATGTTTTTCCAGATATTTTTACATTGACATCCCTGAAATGATAATCCGGTTTTATGAATATGTCAGTAAATCTTTGATGACTGTTTCCATTGCCCGGCAGGTTCACGTTCTTGTAGTTGTAGAGATTGTAAAAAGTTTGCCGATAAGCAGCAGAAACGTTTATTTTTCGTCCTAGCGGAGCAGATGCGAAAGCATTCATGGTATAATTACTTAAGGTTGCTTTTACCGTTGGCGCATCAAAAGCTCCATCAATGCCGGTTATTTCGGTTATGGCTCCAATTCTACCCCCATAAGCAGAACCGTAGCCACCTTTTAAAATACGGATATCTTTCACCATATAAGGATTAACAGACCCAATATGGTCGTTGTAGTTTTTTATTCCGAAAAGAGTATAACCGTCATATGTTATTTTACTTTCTCCGGTATTACTTCCACACACAATAAGGTCTTCGGATGGCTCGCCGGATGCTCTTACTCCAGGCATCATCCGCATGAGGTTAAATACAGAATTATCGATACTCCCGGGAATGTATTTTGCTACCTGATGATTGATTCGTATCTCACCCGGATTGGCTCCGGAGTGTATAAGCATGGATGAAGGCGAAGAGTTTATAACAATTTCATCCATCGCGAAAATAGTTGGACTTAAAGAGATGTGTGTAACTCCGGGAGATACAGTGGTATCTTGCGCCTGAAAGCCTAAATATTGGGCTTTTATGGGTATTTTACCGCTTCTTTCGCTTTTAAAGGAGAAGAAGCCTTTTTCATCGGTTGATATAATTCCTTGTGGTGTGGTTATAGTGGCATAGGGTAAAGATTCGTTGCTTTCGGCATCGGTTATGGCGCCGGAGAAAGTATAGTATTTTTTCGGTACGGCAACAAGTGGTTGCTCCTTAGGTTCTATACGGGAAGAGATAACATATACGCCATTAATATTTTGAAAGGTAAAGGGTTTATCTTTTAGCAAAAACTCAAGAGTTTCGGAAGGATTTCCGAATCTCCGGTTTACGGATATCCTGTAGGTAGAAAGCGCATGATCATCGAAAGAAATTTCAAGGGATAATCCTCTCAACACATCATTCAAAGGTTTATCATTAACAACTAAATGCAGCTTTTGTGAAAGAGCTGCAATAGTATTTAAAAGCACGATCAGTATAATAACTAATTTCTTCAATTTATTTCAAATTCAATACCAAAGGTTGTTCCCACTATTTTAAGCACATCATTCGGATCTTTAAGTTTGGGAAAATTGCCGGAATAAATATAGTCTAAACTGGAATCAGAAGACACTTTTATATCATATTGCCGCTCTATTTCCTGTATTACATCTTTCAATGGAACACTCACAAAGACGAATTTACCATGTTTCCAATTAATGGCCGAATCAGCATCTTCCAAAGTAGCCGAAATCAGTTTGTTGTTAATCACATTCGCCTGCATACCGGGAGTTAAAATCAGGGATTGCGATAAATCGGAAACACTCACTTTACCCGTAAGGCAGGTTACGCTAAATTTGTTTGCCCGGTTAACTATATTAAAACTTGTTCCTAACACGCTAACTGTATACGAACCCGAATGCACATCAAAGATACTTCCTTTTTTCACATTAAAATACCCTTCTCCGTGTAATTCTACTTTACGGGATACAATCCACCAAAGTGGTTTGTATTTAATCCGGCTTTCCGCATTCAGGGTAGCCTCAGAACCATCCGGTAATACAACAGCTAAATGTGTACCTCTTTCCGCGGTTTCACTCTTTGTATATAAAAATGCTATACCGGGTAAAATAAGGGCAATAAGGGCAACAGATGCAGCAGCATAAAACCAAATCGTTCTTTTCCGGAGAATCATTTCCACAACTTTTGGGGTGTCTTCCAAGTTTTCGAATACACTATCCCAAATTTCTTCTTTGCTTTTGCTCCATTTAGGAGTTATTTTAATATCTCCTGTTTTCATATCTTTTTAATTATAATAGTTCTGTTCTAAGAAATTGTAACGCAGCGCTCATTCGCTTTTCCACCGTTTTCACGCTTAATCCCAAGCAGTTTGCTATTTCGCCGTATTTAAGTTCATCGTTACGACTCATCAGAAAAACAGTTCGTTGGCCTTCGGGCATCTTTTCTAATGCGCGGGCATAGGTGGTTGAAAGTTCCTCAAAGTCTAATTCTTCATCGGCCAACAATGGGCTATCGTTTTTATACGACATGTTCTGCTCAAAATCTAAACGAGTGGTGTTCTTCCTGTAATTGGTGATTACTAAATCATTTGCTATTTTATAAAGCAATGATTTTAAATTATCATTTGCCAGTCGTTCCCGCTTCTCCCAGATTTTCATGAAAACATCTTGTGCCATATCCGAAGCAGCATCTACATCGCCACAACGATAATAGATGAAGCTCCGAATTGCTTCGAAATGGTTATCGAATAACTGTTTGAATTCTGCTTTACTTACCATCCGGCCGGATCTTAGTTTATATATAATTATACCGCATTAAGAGACAAATACCCTACACAAAGATAGTATATTGGTTTTAAAGGAGATAAAGGAGATAAAGGAGATAAAGGAGATAAAGGAGATAAAGGAGATAAAGAAGATAAATTGGACTATCTGTAAGGCTGAAAGCTGGTTATATTTAGCCTAGGATCAGCGAGCTGAGCGAGCGCAGCCCTAGGTTGAGGATATTATGAACCCGTAACAGAGTGCTGAAAGCACGACATATAAATAGATATTTACCATTTTTGGGGGCAAACCGCCCCCCCCCGATAGCTTCAAAGCCCCATCCTTGTCGACCCCACCTGCTGACACGGGGCTACAGCTCCAACCATCCAATCCTGAGTGGTTTTCATGAGCCACTCAGGATTTAATCATGTGTGCCGCACAGTAGCAAGATTAAGGAGAAGATTTATCCAAAATAGGAGATTAATCGTTCAATTTTACCTATATTCAATGCGGGTTCTGTAAATTTTGGTAGGTTTACTTCGAATAAGAAAAATTATCATGAAACGCATTATACTTCTTTCGGTTATTTGGCTGATTGCATTATATTGCATGGCTCAACCTCTGTGCGAAATAAAAGAGTATACGATTAAGGATGGATTGGCTCAAAGTGTGATTACTGGAACTTTGCAGGACCGATGCGGTTTTATGTGGTTCAGTACATGGGACGGATTGAATAAATTCGATGGATATACTTTCAGAAAATATAAATCGTTTCAGGGAGATGGTTCCACACTGACTAATAATAGATTACTTTCCATTACTGAAACGCGGTACGGTGATATTTGGTGCCAGACTTTTCTAAACAAAGTCTATTTGTTTGACAACAGCACGGAAAAGTTCATTGATGTGCTGTATTCACTCGAAAATGAGAGACAGCAAACCTTCACAGTTCGCAAAATATACTCGCTACCCAAAGGATTCGCCTGGATTACCTGCGATCAGGGTAACAATTTCCGTATTAACGAAAAAGAGATTAAAAATGGCAAAGGGATTCACCAATTCAGCACATTTAATAATACAATAAAAGGTGAAAATATCTATAATATTTATCAAGATGTTGACGAAGATGAATGGATACTGACTGACAACGGGGTAACTATCGTAGGAAACAAAACGATAAACAGCAATTTTTCTTTTCAGTTTATCATAGAATTAAACAAGGAGATATGGCTGGCTTCGACAAACGGAAAACTGGCAAAATATGACAAAACAACTTCAACACCCATATTTGTAGAACTTCCGTTGTGCGTAGAAGAAATCATAAGTATAGAGAGCCTTGACAACCGGACTTTGGCTATCGGAAGTAGTAAAGGACTCGTTTTATTCAACATTCTCGGTAATACATTCAAACAGATTAACATTATAACACCTACCCAACGGAGCGCCAGTGTTACCAATATATACAAAGATAAGGTAGGCGAATTATGGCTTTTTACCAGAGGTAAAGGAGTGCTCCGTGTTAATATTGAAACAGAAGAAGTGAAACATTTCTATACCCCCGAAGCAGAAGCGATACATTATGAACGTACGAATAATCCAATGATATTTGAAGACCCCGCGGGCTTTTTATGGGTACTGCCCCGAGAGGGGAATTTTAGTTATTATAATCGTACAACCGGAAAACTAGAAAGCTATCTTGTTAACCCCGATGACCCAAAGTCTGGATTTCATCCCTATGTACGTAATATTTTTTCAGACAAACAGGGAAATATTTGGCTTACCTCTGCTCGTGCATTAAAAAAAATGTCGTTCTTTCAACGAAACTACAAAGAAACAGAATTGGATCACGACATGGACGTACGCGCCTTTTTGCTTGATAGCCAAAATAACTTTTGGGTAGCATCAAAAAGCGGGAAAATAAGGATATTCGATGAAAATAATAATTTCAAAGGATATTTGTCGAACGATGGAAAAATTACACAAGGGGCAAATATTTTCCTTTGCAGCACCTATTGTTTTATGAAAGACCGGGATGGAAATATCTGGATAGGTACGCGCCACAATGGAATTTACTTACTCAAAAGAAAAGGAAACGATTTTTTGTTCGAGATGTCCCATTATGTACATATACCTAATGATCGCTATAGCCTAAGCAACAATAGTATTTATTCCATCTTTCAGGATAATAAAGGGCAAATATGGGTGGGTAGTTACCAAGGGGGACTTAACCTTATAACCAAAGATGAAAACAATGATTTTAAATTTATACATGCCGGCAATCGGCTGAACAACTATCCTGTGAACAATGCTGAGAAAGTGAGATATATTACCCAATTGGGTGATAGTGTAATGATAGCGGGTACAACAGAAGGACTATTGACATTCTCGTCCGAATTCCGAAAGCCTGAAGAAATTATTTTCCATCGCAACATTCGTCAGCCACAAATAAATACCAGCATCAGTAGTAATGATGTTATGCAGATTTTCACAGATAGCCGGAACGAAACTTATCTCGTCACCTTTGCAGGAGGAATAAATAAAATAATATCAGATCATTTGTTATCCGACAGTATTAGGTTTAAGGCATATACCGAACGAAACGGCCTTGCTTCGGATCTAACTACAGCCATGATGGAAGATCGCAGCGGAAATCTGTGGATAGTTTCGGAAAATACACTTACCCGTTTCAATCAGGCTGACAAAGTAGTTGAGAATTTCGGGCAGGAATTCTTTAAGAAACCCATCTATTTTTCCGAAAGCATCCCCGGAATAAATGCTTCGGGAGATATGGTATTCGGAACGAGTCAGGGAATAATAAGTATCGTGCCCGATGAAATCAACAAAAGTAATTATACACCTACAATAGCATTTACCGAACTGAAAATACAGGGCAACGACTCACATAAGGATATTGATAATCTTCAAAAATTACTACTACAACCGTCTCAGAGGAATATTATCCTGCAATTTGCCGCACTCGACTTTATTAATACCGATGAAATAAGCTATGCCTATCGCCTCAAAGGCTTGGAAGAAGGATGGAACTATACCAATAAAAACCATTCGGCCAGTTATCTCAGTATACCGAGTGGAAAATACTATTTTGAAGTAAGATCAACAAACAGCGATGGAGTGTGGGTAGACAACACACGGACACTTGCCATCGAAGCGCTACCGACTTTCTGGGAAACTGCATGGGCTTGGTTGTTATATGCCGTTCTTCTCATTGCTTTGATCGGAACCATCGTTTATGTCCTTTTCTATATTTACCGCTTACGTCACCGCGTGAATATGGAACAGCAACTGTCGAATATAAAATTACGTTTCTTTACCGATATTTCCCACGAACTGCGTACCCCACTTACACTTATTTCCACTCCGGTTACCGAAGTGCTGGAACACGAATCCCTTACGCCAATGGCCAAAGAGCATCTGACACTTGTGCAGAAAAATACAAATCGGATGTTGTGGCTCGTCAATCAGATACTTGACTTCCGAAAAATACAGAATAAAAAGATGAAGGTGCTGGTTGAAGAAACGGAGATAATCTCATTATTAACCAAAATATCAGGCAGTTTCCTGCTCATTGCAGAAGAAAAACAAATTAAATTTGAGCTGTGTAATAAGGCAGAGAACATCAGATTATGGATCGATAAGGATAAATTCGAAAAGATATTTTACAATCTCATTTCCAATGCATTCAAATACACACCACAAGGTAAAAATATCAGCATACAAATAAATGAAGAAAGCCAATATGTAAACATCTCCGTGATTGACGAAGGGATAGGCATTCAACCGCAAAAGTTGGATTCTCTTTTTCAACGGTTTGAAACATTGGCTAATAATAATATTCTTCAGCCCTCTTCAGGTATTGGTTTATCATTGGTAAGGGAGTTGGTCGAACTTCATCATGGCTGCATCGAAGTGACAAGTGAATATGGAAAGGGAAGCGAATTTAAAATCAAATTACCCAAAGGAAACCGTCATTTTGAAAAAGACAAACAAGCCGAATTTATTCTTTCCGATAGTGAATCGCAAGCCGTCAACGAAAATGCTATTGAATCTGCCTCCAGATACGAGGATTTGCAAAATATCGAAGACAATGTAAGTGAAAATACAGAAGAAAAACTTTCCATCCTGGTTGTGGAAGATAACGATGAGCTTCGCCGATTTCTCCGAAACATATTATCGCATGATTATGCTGTAACAGAGGCATCTAACGGGCAGGAAGGCATGGAAAAAGTGTGGACGGATTTACCACCCGATATCATTATCAGCGATATTATGATGCCCGTTATGGATGGCTTAGATATGGTTGCTCAAATCAAAGACAATAAAGACACCTGCCACATTCCTATCATATTATTGTCGGCCAAATCTGCTTTAGACGATCGCATTAAAGGGATTGAATACGGCATCGATGATTATATTATCAAACCGTTTAGCGCCACTTACCTGAAAACACGTATAACTTCTATCCTGAAACAACGTAAGCTACTGCAGGAAAAGTACATGGCTGCCTATACAGATAAGAGATCATCAAATTTGGATATTTCACCCTCCGAACCACATATCACCCCATTTGATGAAATATTCCTAAAAAATGTTGTTCAATTTGTGGAAGACAATATAGACAAAGCCGAAATCACCATTGATGACTTTGCCGGTGCATTAATGATGAGCCGTACCGTTTTCTATCGCAAACTGAAAAGCCTGGTTGGCTTAAGCCCCGTGGACTTTATGCGCGAAATCAGACTAAAACGCGCCGCTCAACTGATTGATTCGGGAGAATATAATTTTTCACAAGTGGCCTACATGTCGGGATTCAACGATCCGAAGTATTTTGCCAAATGTTTTAAGAAGCAAATGGGTGTAACTCCCTCCGAATATAAAGGAAGTCGGCTTATACCTAATTAGTCCCCATTTTGTACCGGATAATACTCTGTATGCAGCAATATTAGAAGTAATATTGCGCTGTATTTACAAGTATTATAATAAAATTATGGGATATTATTTAAAAGAAATCGTTTTTACCTGTTTGTTAATATGTGCAGGTAGTGTGGTTCGTGCACAAAGTGAAGCAATATTGTGGTATGACAAACCGGCCGTACATTGGGAAGAAGCTATTCCGCTTGGCAACGGACGATTGGGAGCAATGGTGTATGGTAATCCGTCAAATGAAAAAATTCAGTTGAACGAAGAAACAGTCTCTGCCGGTTCGCCCTATAAGAATTACAACACAGATGCCAGAGAGTCTCTTCCTCTTATCCGCCAACTTATCTTCGATGGAAAATATCCGGAAGCTCAAGAAATGGCAGGCGAAAAAATTCTATCCAAGAATGGATTTGGAATGCCTTACCAAACTGTCGGAAGTTTGCTACTTAATTTCGAAGGACATGAATCATTTGTGAACTTCCGTCGCGAGCTGGATATAGATAAGGCTGTAGCTACAACTACCTATACCGTTGATGGCACCGATTTTAAAAGGGAAGTATTTACTTCCTTTACCGATCAGTTGGTGATTGTACGCCTTACGGCATCCAAGCCTGGGAAACTTACCTTTACTACAGCACTTACCTGCCCGCAAAAAGTAATAGTTTCTACCATCGGGAAAGACAGGATGAGCATGGAAGGCACAACAAAGGGTGATGGTTTTACGCCCGGCTTACTACGTTTCCGTGCCGACCTGAAGTTGGATATACAAGGTGGGAAAAGTATAGTAGCCGACACATTGCTTTCGGTGACCAATGCCAACAGCGCTACTATTTATATAGCCATGGCAAGTAACTTTGTTAATTACAAAGATATTTCAGGCGATCCGGAGGCGCGTAACAAAGCATACATGAAGAATGCGGGGAAAAATTACAGCAAAGCTTTGCAGGAACATGTAGCAGCTTATCAAACATATTACAACCGTGTATCGTTAGATCTTGGACGTACACCCCAAGCCGACAAACCAACCGATGTTCGTGTACAAGAGTTTGCCTCCTCAAACGATCCTCATCTCGTTTCTCTTTATTTCCAATTCGGACGTTACCTGCTCATTGCGTGTTCGCAACCGGGCGGTCAGCCGGCTAACTTGCAGGGAATATGGAACAGCAAACTAAACCCTGCCTGGCGATGTCGCTATACCACAAACATCAATGCCGAGATGAACTACTGGCCTGCTGAAGTAACCAACCTTAGCGAAATGCACGAACCTTTTCTGCAAATGATAAAAGAACTATATGAAAACGGACAAGAAGCTGCTCGTGAAATGTATGGTTGCCGCGGATGGGTGTTGCACCATAACACCGACTTGTGGCGCATGAATGGCGCTGTTGACAGAGCGTATTGCGGTCCATGGCCTACATGTAATGCATGGTTGTGTCAACATTTATGGGATCGATATTTGTATTCGGGCGATAAAGAATTTTTAGCCTCCGTATATCCCATCATGAAAAGCGCCTCCGAATTTTTTGTCGATTTCTTGGTTGAAGACCCCAACACCGGCTACATGGTGGTAACACCCAGTAACTCGCCCGAAAATGCTCCTCGCCATCTGAGAGGAAAAGCTAATTTATTTGCCGGAATTACCATGGACAACCAGTTGGTATTCGATTTGTTTACCAACACAAATGCTGCGGCGCAACTGTTGAACAAAGACGAATTGTTTTGCGACACGATCAATTCATTGATAAAACGCCTTCCTCCAATGCAAGTAGGACAACATGGGCAATTGCAGGAGTGGTTCGAAGATTGGGACAATCCCAACGATCATCATCGACATATTTCTCATCTGTGGGGATTTTTTCCGGGATATCAAATATCCCCTTACACAACTCCTGTTCTTTTTGAAGCTGCCCGCAATACTCTTATCCAACGCGGTGATCCGTCTACCGGATGGTCAATGGGATGGAAAGTTTGTTTCTGGGCACGCCAACTTGACGGCGACCATGCGTTTAAATTGATAACGAATCAATTGACATTAGTTTCTCCTGAAGTGCAGAAAGGACAAGACGGTGGAACGTACCCCAATCTTTTTGATGCACATCCACCCTTTCAGATTGACGGAAACTTTGGTTGTGCCGCCGGGATAGCAGAAATGTTGATGCAAAGTCATGACGATGCTGTACACCTCCTACCAGCCTTGCCTGCAAACTGGAAAAGCGGAGCAATAAAAGGTCTGCGCGCTCGTGGCGGTTTTGAAATCGTAGAAATGAAATGGACGAATGGGGAAGTAGAATCAGTCACTATAAAATCCACCATCGGAGGAAATTTGCGTTTGCGCGTGCATAGTCTGCTAAGACAAAATGGTAAAGAATTATCTGTGGCCAAAGATATAAACCCGAATGAGTTGTTCGTAAAACAACAAATCAGTCGCCCGATGATTAGCGAAAAGGCTCAATTGACAGGAGTGATATTAAAAGATTATAAATTGTATGATGTAGAAACAACGGCTGGAGAAGTGTATGTATTTACACGATAAAAAATGAAATAATCCAAATTAAATCCTCGTGAAAAAATGAAACAATTAGTATTATCTATACTGCTATTATCATTGTGGAGTTGCTCTTCTGTTGAGCAAAAGAAAAGTTATAATCAACCACTACTGACTACCGAAATTCAAAAGAAGGTAGATAATATATATGATCGTATGACAGTTGAGGAGCGTGTGGCGCAAATTACCGGAATACGTTCCAGCCAACTTGTAAGTAACGGCAAATTGTCTATTGAGAAATGTAGAGAAAAAATTCCTCACGGAATCGGACACGTATGTCAGTTTGCTTGTGCATTGGATATGAACCCAAATGAATTACGCGATTTTGTTCGGGATCTTCAAAGCTATCTCATGAATGAAACGCCTTCAGGAATTCCAGCCATCTTCCACGAAGAAGCTATAACGGGATTGGCAGCTAAGGGGGCAACTATCTATCCGCAGCAATTAGGGATAGCTTGTACATGGAACCCTGATTTAGCACGGCTCAAAACAGCACAAACAGCAACTACTATGCGGGCTGTAGGTGCTACTATGGCACTTTCGCCTATGGTCGATTTGATACGAAATGCACATTGGCCTCGAATAGAAGAATCTTATGGTGAAGATGCTTATTTAAGCGCAGTAATGGGTTCCGCTTTCGTTGAAGGTCTTCAAGGAGGAGATTTACGTAAAGGTGTTGCTGCCTGTACAAAACATTTTTTAGGTTATGGAGGTGGCTCTACACTGTCATGGAAAGAGATATACGAAGAGATTCTCTTTCCACACGAAGCCTCAATACAACAAACGGGAAGTAAGGTCGTTATGACTTCTTATGGAAAATTCAAAAGCAAACAAGCTGTGTCCAGCGACACATTGCTTAATATCATACTCAAAGATTATTTGGAATTTGATGGCATTGTAGTAAGCGATTACGGTGCTGTTGGACACTCCAGCCAGAAAGGCAATCCGGATATTTTAAAAATACGTGCAGCAGAAGCCATAAATGCCGGTAACGACATTGAATTTCCGGGTGATAACTGTTACAAGTTTCTTCCTGAATTACTTCGTGAAAGATTAGTGAGTGAGGAACGTTTTGCCGAAGCCGTTAAAAAATCGCTGGCCCTTAAGGTTCAATTAGGGCTATTGGATGAAAATCCAAAGCTATATGAAACAGGCGATTTAAACTTGGATGCTCCCGAAAATCGAAAGACATCATATGAACTTGCTTGTCAATCAATCGTAATGCTTAAAAATGATGGTACACTCCCACTTTCGGTGGAAAACAAAAAAATCGCATTAGTTGGACCCAATGCAAATACGTTCTGGTGTATGCTGGGTGATTATACTTATCAATCCATGCAAGCTTTTTGGTGGGGTGGTAAAATCGATCCCAACAATCCTAAAATTGTACCACTTCGTGAGAGTCTTGCCCATAAGTTAGGAGCAAATGCAACTTTAGGTTATGAGCGAGGATGTGATTGGAGTTCAACCGATGAAGTTTCGATTATTCGAGGAGGAGATCCCCGTACAGAGCGACTAAAATTAATGCTAATGCAATCATCTGATTCTACAAACTGGGACAAAGCTATTCAATTGGCAACAGGAAGTGATATCATCATTGCTGCTTTAGGAGAAAATCCCACATTAAGTGGTGAAGCTCGTGAACGTAAAGGCATCCGTTTGCCCGGTGATCAAGAGCGTTTCTTACAAGAACTTATACAAACAGGAAAACCAGTTGTATTAGTTATATTTGGCGGTCGCCCACAAGTTATTAACTCAGTAGAAGAGGGCTGTGCTGCTATCCTTCAGGCTTGGTATCCGGGAGAAGAAGGAGGGAATGCTGTTGCCGATATTTTAATGGGAAATGTTAATCCTTCGGGAAAGCTAAGCCTAAGCTATCCGGTCACAGAGAGCCAGGAGCTATATTGTTATAATAATGGGCACAACTCCGAAAGAGTGGCTTATCCTTTTGGATACGGTCTTTCTTATACCACTTTTGAATACAGCGATATAAAAGTACCTGCAACTGCAAATACCACAGAAAAATATATCAACGTTAGCTGTAAAGTAAAGAATACGGGAACAGTTGAAGGAACAGAAATTGTGCAACTTTACCTCTCTCCAGATTCTTCGCAACCACTTAAACCTATTCAGTTGAAGGGATTTGCGCGCGTAAATTTAAAACCGGGCGAAACTAAATCAGTGACATTCAAAATTTCTCCTCAACAAATGGCATATTACTCCAATGGTACATGGATTACAGACGCAGGTGCATATAACCTGAAGATTGGAGCATCCGCGACAGATATCAGACTGCATTCTACATGCCAGCTTAAAGGGAATGCAGTTGTGATGAAGCATCGGGATATACTCTTTTCGCTAAATGATTAGTTGCATTT
>DAIMFE010000076.1:0-15700 GCA_036724805.1 Bacteroides sp. | reverse complement strand
AATGATTTAATTAACTTTTTTCATTTCTACTTTAAATATATAGGAAAATAATATTATTATCTTTGCTTTTCAATACTAAAGTTTAATGGAAAAGTTTGAACTTCATATTCTTGGGTGCGGATCGGCATTACCTACCACCCGGCATTTCCCAACCTCTCAAATAGTAAATATACGCGAAAAGTTATTTATGATTGATTGCGGTGAAGGTGCACAATTACAATTACGTAAATCACATCTTAAATTCTCTCGGTTGAATAATATTTTTATTTCACATTTGCATGGTGATCATTGTTTTGGATTGCTAGGGTTGATATCAACGTTTGGTTTATTAGGCCGCACTGCCGATTTACATATTTATTCTCCTAAAGGATTGGAAAAATTATTTGCACCGATGCTGGGTTATTTCTGTAATAATCTTTTATATAATGTTTACTTCCATGAGTTTGAAACCAAAGGACCAACTGTTGTATATGATGATCGTTCCGTAATTGTTACAACCATTCCTTTGCAGCATCGTATTCCCTGTTGCGGATTTATTTTTGAAGAAAAAAAACGTCCGGATCATATTGTCAGAGACATGGTAGATGCCTATAATGTGCCGGTTTTTGAACTCAACCGCATTAAAAATGGTGGTGATTACATTACTCCCGAAGGTGAAGTTATCCCTCATAGCAGATTAACCCGCCCATCGGCACCCGCCAGAAAGTATGCGTATTGCTCGGATACACGATATTCGGAATCAATTATTAATCAGATAAAAGGTGTTGATTTGCTTTTCCATGAAGCAACATTTGTCGAAGCCGATTTACCTCGAGCAAAAGAAACCTTCCACACTACTGCGTTGCAAGCCGGAAAGATAGCACGATTAGCCGAAGTTAAAAAACTTGTTATCGGACATTTCTCGGCCAGATATGAAGACGAGACCTCTCTTTTAAAAGAATCTTCAACCGAATTTCCCAACACAATTTTAGCAAGAGAATCACTTTGTGTTGTTATCGATAATTGATAATTACTGTGCAGATTCTTAATTAATTGTTAATTATCAATTGTTAATAGTCAATTGTATACTATATTTGCAGCAACTTTCAGATATTATTAAACCTAATTAGCAAAAGCAATTTAACAACAATTCAAGTAGATTGTTAATAGATTATGAGTGATAACCCCAAATCCTCTTATAAAGAGAAAGAAGTTCTGGCGTTGCTACAGGATGAAAAGACGCAGAAAAGAGGCTTTGAAATGATCGTTGCCGAATATGGCGAAAAGCTATATTGGCAAATACGTCGTATGGTACTTAATCATGACGATGCAAATGATTTATTACAAAATACTTTTATCAAAGCATGGATTAATATTGATTACTTCCGTGCAGATGCCAAGTTGTCAACATGGCTCTATCGGATTGCTCTAAATGAATGCTTAACATTTCTAAACAAACAGCGTGCTCAAAACACTGTAGCAATTGATGATCCGGAAGCTTCTATCACTCAAAAGTTAGAAAGCGATACGTATTTTTCCGGAGATGACGCGCAGGTTTTATTACAACGGGCATTACTAACGCTTCCCGAAAAGCAACGAATGGTTTTTAATCTCAAATATTATGAAGAAATGAAATATGAAGAGATGTCTGAAATCTTCGGAACTTCAGTGGGCGCATTAAAAGCAAGTTATCATCATGCTGTGAAGAAAATAGAGAAATATTTGCAGGATGCTAATTAAACCTTTTAAAGTACAGTAAGTCAAAGAAAAAAGAGGAGGAATATATATGAAAGAAGAAGATAAAATACTAAAAAAGATAGGCACAGACAATCCATTTACGGTGCCCGAAGGATATTTTGAAAATCTTACCTCCCAGGTGATGAATCAACTTCCGGAACAGAAGAAACAAGATTTTCAAATTAAGAAACCCACAACAAGATGGGATAGAATAAAACCATGGACATACATGGCTGCCATGTTTGCAGGAGCTGCTTTGCTCATTAACATCGGTAAATACAATCCGAATCCATTTGAGGACAGTAACGATTTAACTGCCGGAAATGAAATTGAATTAATCTCCGATGAAGATCTTGACTTTTCATTGAGCCAGTCGATGTTCGATGACTACTCTCTCTATGTCTATTTGTCTGAATGATTTATTAACTGACACACTATAATAATGAAAAGAGTTTTACTTTTATCTATGATATTGATTGGTGGAGTGTCACTAATCAAAGCGTACGATGGCACTCTTCAAAATCTTTCACCCGAGAAATTCAAAGAAAAGCAGAAAGCCTTTATTACTGAAAAGGCCGAATTGACTAAAGCGGAAGCGGAAAAGTTTTTTCCCCTATATTTTGAACTTCAAGGTAAAAAAAAGGAATTGAATGATAAAGCCTGGAAACGGTTGCAAAAAGGAAAAGATGAAAAAACAACGGATGCCGAATATGAAAAGATCATGCTGGAAGTGTATGACCTGCGTATAGCTTCCAATCAATTGGATAAAACTTATTATGAAAAGTTTAAGACAATTCTTTCTCCAAAGAAAATATTTTTGGTGCAACGTGCCGAAATGAGATTCCATCGCGAATTGGTGAGGGATGCTCATCGAGGTGAGAATGGGAAAGGGCCAAGAGGGAGGAAATAGATAGTACAAAAGAATGTCATCCCGAACATAATGAGGGGTCTTTTGGGTTACAGTAGCCCAAAAGATCCCTCTTTTTTATGTTTAAAACATGTACAAAACACCTGTGTTGCACCGGTAGGATGTAGGTGTTCTCTCGATACAACGTAGGTGTCTTGCCGGTACAACGTAGGTGTTTGGGTGGGCACCCCAATGGATTTTGGATTAAAGTCCTTTGCTTTTGGCTTCGTTCCAGATTTTATCCATTTCATCAAGAGTCATATCTTTCAAATTAAGGCCTTGCTTAATGGTATGTTCTTCGAGATAATTAAATCGGTTGATAAATTTTTGATTGGTACGCTCCAATGCATTATCAGGATTAATTTTATGTAAACGAGCAGCATTAATCAAACTGAAAAAGAGGTCACCGAATTCTGCTTCGGCCTTATCCTTATCCATCTTAACAATCTCTGCTTGCAATTCGCCAAATTCTTCCTTAACTTTTTCCCAGGCGCCTTCTTCTTGTTCCCAATCGAAGCCTACATTACGAGCCTTATCTTGTATGCGGTATGCTTTAATTACCGAGGGTAGCGATGCGGGAACCCCACTCAATACAGATTTGTTACCTCCTTTTTCTTTTAGCTTTAACTGTTCCCAGTTCTCTGATACCTGCCTGGCTGTATCGGCTTTTACATTACCAAATACGTGGGGATGCCTGAATATGAGTTTCTCACAAAGGCGATCGCATACATCTTTAATATCAAATTCACCTTTCTCCTCTGCTATTTTAGAATAGAAAGCAACATGAAGCAACACATCTCCCAGCTCCTTGCCTATTTCTTGAGTGTCCTTTTTTATTAAAGCATCAGATAGTTCGTAAACCTCTTCTATGGTATTGGATCGTAAACTTTCATTTGTTTGTTTCCTGTCCCACGGGCACTTTTCGCGCAGCTCATCCAATACATCGAGGAAACGCCCAAAGGCTTCCATTTTTTCTTCTCTTGTGTGCATATTTTTAATTATTTATAAATTGCAATTATGATTGTACCATGATAGCATTAATCCCACTACTTCCGAATAATTCTTCCTGCCGGTTGATATCTTATTACCTTTTAGATAAAGATCGTAAATCCAACTTTGAATATCACCAATGAGCGGGCTGTATAATTCATTCCAATGCTCCCTATTCTCTTTCGCCAAATCTATAATGGCAGGTTTTATTTTAACAAAGTAACTACGGTATTCATCTTCCGATAAAAATCCACGGGCATTACTTAATATATAGTTCATTACAGAAAAATAGCCACAAAAGCGTATGGCGGGATCATCGGAGCGAGAGCAAACAAGGTAGGCGTAGAAATTAGCCTCGGCCTCACTGGTTATCCCCAAAAAGTGAGAAAACTCATGCGCATAGGTGGTTGGATATTGTGAAATCGGAGTATCGCGATTCACATTAAACTCTGATAAGAATGGACCCATATAACCCGATATTCCCATCTTCGAGAATAATGGAGAAATTAGCATGGTTTTACCCCGTGGATTTCCTTTTGCTGAATGGATACCGGGATTGTCTTTTTTATATTCTGCCGTTATTCTCTGTTGTATTATTTCCTTGTTTATCTTGCCGATAGGGACATAAGAGTTGTTTAATGTCTTTATGTATTCATCCAGAAAACTTTTAAAATTTTCCTGATTATAAGCCGTATATTCTATTTCGGTTCTGTGATAGAAATCTTTTTGAGAATAATTTAATCCCCAAGCAATATAAAACCACACGTAAATTAAAAGCAGAAATTCTAAAGCCCGTAAGAATATTTTCTTAAAACTAATCCCTTTGATACAACTGTATACCGGCCAAAACAGCAAACCTATAACGCTTAATAGTATAAAGAAATCTCCTACGGAGAATGGGAACAACCCTGAGAATGAAGACAAAACGGCTGCTATCCCCGGGTAAACAGAACGCGCATAGGCCTCTCCCCACGAAGGGATTAATTTTGTTATTTCTATTAATATAAGGAAGAAGATTAAAACTGAACAGCGTATAATTACGGGATAATTTCTTTTCATGCTTTTATTATTTACAGCAAAAGTAATAATAAAATAGATGAAGGCTAAATTATGAATTATAAACTTAGAACTTAGAACTTAAAACTTAAAACTTATTACTAATTTTGTACCCCAATAAAATATTGTGAATTATAAGTTACGAATGGCAATGCTGCATGGATAGTTTATAATTCATAATCTATAATTCATAATTCAAAAAATCATGGAATTAGCAAGTAAGTACAACCCCGCTGATGTTGAGAGTAAATGGTACCAATACTGGATGGATCATCATTTGTTCAGTTCGAAACCCGATAGCCGTGAACCTTACACTATCGTTATTCCGCCTCCTAACGTTACCGGTGTGTTGCATATGGGACACATGCTTAATAATACCATTCAGGATATATTGATTCGCCGCGCCCGTATGGAAGGCAAAAATGCTTGCTGGGTACCGGGAACTGATCATGCATCCATTGCTACCGAAGCAAAGGTTGTAAATAAGCTGGCTCAACAGGGAATTAAGAAAACCGATCTTACCCGTGAAGAATTTCTTAAACATGCCTGGGATTGGACACATGAACATGGTGGAATCATTCTGAAACAACTTCGCCGTCTGGGTGCTTCGTGCGATTGGGATCGTACTGCATTTACTATGGATGACATCCGTAGCGAAAGTGTACTAAAAGTATTTGTCGACTTATATAATAAAGGGCTCATTTATCGTGGTGTAAGAATGATAAATTGGGATACCAAAGCTCTTACCGCTGTTTCCGATGAAGAAGTTATCTATAAGGAAGAAAATGGCAAACTTTATTATCTCCGTTATAAAATAGAAGGTGAAGATGGTTACGCTGTTGTGGCCACTACGCGGCCCGAAACGATCATGGGAGATACTGCCATGTGCATCAACCCTAATGATCCTAAAAATGCACATCTAAAAGGAAAGAAAGTTATCGTTCCTTTAGTGAACCGTGCTGTTCCTGTTATCGAAGATGATTATGTGGATATGGAATTCGGTACCGGTTGCTTGAAGGTAACTCCTGCGCATGATATTAATGATTATATGTTGGGCGAGAAATACAATCTTCCCATTATTGACATATTTAACGATAACGGTACTATTAGCGAGGAAGGCCGACTTTACATCGGAATGGATCGCTTTGATGTGCGCAAACAAATTGTTAAAGATCTCGATGCTGCCGGATTAATGGAGAAAGAAGAGCCATACACCAATAAAGTAGGATATTCGGAACGTACCAATGTGGTTATTGAACCGAAACTTTCCATGCAATGGTTCCTGAAAATGGAGCATCTGGCAAAAATGGCTTTGAAACCGGTTATGGAGGATGAATTGAAATTCTATCCGCCGAAATATAAGAATACATACCGCCACTGGATGGAGAATATCAAAGACTGGAACATCAGTCGCCAGCTATGGTGGGGGCACCAAATACCGGCCTGGTATCTGCCCGAAGGAGGTTATGTTGTTGCCATGAATGTACAGGAAGCTTTGCAGGTAGCAAAAGAAAAAACCGCCAACGCTGATCTGACGATCGATGATCTTCGTAGGGATGAAGATTGCTTGGATACCTGGTTCTCTTCCTGGTTATGGCCTATATCTTTGTTCAACGGTATCCTTGATCCGGGAAACGAAGAAATAAATTATTACTATCCTACAAGCGACCTGGTTACTGCTCCGGATATTATCTTCTTCTGGGTAGCCCGTATGATTATGGCGGGTTATGAATTCGAAGGGAAAATGCCGTTCAAGAATGTTTATTTTACTGGGCTGGTACGCGATAAACAGGGAAGGAAAATGTCTAAATCCCTCGGAAACTCTCCCGACCCATTGGAACTGATCGACAGGTATGGTGCCGATGGTGTGCGTATGGGAATGATGCTTACTGCTCCGGCCGGAAATGATATCCCCTTTGATGAAGCATTATGCGAACAGGGGCGTAATTTCTGTAATAAGATATGGAATGCTTTTCGTTTAATAAAGGGTTGGGAAGTAACTGATAATGCTGAAATATCGGAAACGGCTAAATTTGCTACTCGCTGGTTCGAGTCGGTACAAAACCGTACTGCTTCCGAAGTAGCCGATCTGTTCGGCAAGTTCCGTATTAACGAAGCGTTAATGGCGGTTTACAAATTATTCTGGGATGAATTTTCTTCCTGGTACCTGGAAATGATTAAGCCTGCTTACGGAATGCCAATCAACAGAAGCATATATGGAACTACTTTGTGCTATCTCGAAAATCTTTTGGTATTATTGCATCCGTTTATGCCTTTCATTACCGAAGAAATCTATCAACAAATGAGTCCAAGACAAGAGGGGGAAAGCCTTATGCTTGTGCCATTAACGATGAATACCTATGTAGCGGTTGAAGAGGTTGCGATGTTCGATATAGCTAAAGAAGTTATCAGTCATATCCGCTCTATCAGGTTACAAAAGAACATTGCCCAAAAAGAGCAGCTGGAATTGCAGCTTATTGGTGAAAATCCGATCGCTGAAGTTAACCCGGTTATTGAGAAGATGTGTAATCTTTCCAGGATAACCGTGGTGGATGTTAAGCCCGAAGGTGCATCTACCTTTATGATTGGCACAACAGAATTTGCTGTACCACTGGGCAATATGATTGATGTTGAGGCTGAAATTGCCCGTATGGAGGCTGAGCTTAAACATAAAGAAGGATTTCTGCAAGCGGTTATTAAAAAACTTAGCAATGATAAATTTGTGAATAATGCTCCGGCGCAGGTGCTTGAACTGGAACGGAAAAAGCGGGCTGATGCGGAAAGTATCATTAATTCTTTGAAAGAAAGTATTGCTGCATTGAAAAAATAACCGAAAATAAAAACAATAGATATGCTTACCATTAAACAAATCACCGAAAACACCGAAGCGGTTTTAGCCGGACTGGAGAAGAAACATTTCAAAAACGCCAAAGCAACTATCGAGAAAGTTATTGAACTTAACGATAAACGTCGCAGCACGCAAAGTGAACTGGATAGTAATCTTGCTGAAGTAAACTCTTTATCCAAAAACATTGGCGGATGGATGAAAGGGGGCAAAAAAGAAGAAGCCGAAGCTGCCCGTGCTAAGGTAGGCGAAATGAAGGAAAAGAATAAAGTTTTAGAAGCTACCATGAACGAAGCTTCCAATGAATTGCAAGAACTTCTTTATACCATTCCCAACATACCACATGTAAGCGTTCCTGATGGATATGGCGCCGATGATAACGTTACCGAACGTACCGGCGGCAAAGAAGTTAATCTTCCCGATGACGCTCTTCCTCACTGGGAGCTTGCAAAGAAATATGATCTCATTGATTTTGAGCTTGGCGTAAAGATAACAGGAGCCGGTTTCCCTGTATATAAAGGCAAAGGAGCCAGAATACAACGCGCGCTTATTAACTTTTTTCTGGATGAAGCCCGCGATGCAGGATACCTGGAGATTGAACCACCTTATTTGGTGAATGCTGCTTCGGGATATGGCACCGGAAACTTACCCGATAAAGAAGGTCAGATGTATCATGCAACCGTTGATGATCTTTATCTGATTCCGACTGCCGAAATTCCTGTGACTAACATCTACCGCGATGTTATTCTGGAAGAAAAAGAATTACCCGTTAAGAACTGCGCTTACTCTGCTTGCTTCCGTCGCGAGGCAGGTTCTTATGGTAAAGATGTGCGTGGTTTGAACCGTTTGCATCAATTTAATAAAGTAGAAATAGTACGGATTGATAGGCCGGAACATTCTTATGAATCTTTGAAAGAAATGATTGCTCACGTAGAAGGGCTTGTTACTAAGCTGGAGCTACCTTACCGTATTTTACGCCTTTGTGGCGGCGATATGAGTTTCACCTCTTCTCTTACTTTCGACTTTGAGGTTTATTCTGCTGCACAGAAACGTTGGTTAGAAGTTAGCTCTGTTTCAAATTTTGAGTCTTACCAAGCCAATCGTATGAAGTGCCGTTACCGTAGCGCGGAAAAAAAAACGGAGTTATGCCATACGCTAAATGGCTCGGCACTGGCTTTGCCGCGTATACTTGCAGCATTATTAGAGAATAATCAAAGGGATGCAGGGATTAAAATTCCTGTGGTGTTGGTTCCGTATTGCGGATTTGATATAATTGATTGAATTCCCCAAATATAATTGTTATTCAAAACGAAGTGAAGGATCTGTTAGGCTATGGTAGCCCGGCAGATCCTTCACTTCGTTTTGTATGCAATTCCCTCCTCCGCGCGAAGGGAAGCCATATTTTAGTTTGCCATTTCGGAAATAAACTTGATCCGCACCAAACGAATCTCGTCTTCGGTAAAATCTTCACCTAATTCTTCCATAGCATTTTCAATCTTATCAGTTGTTGATTCGCGGAAGTAATCGTAGATATCCAACAAATGATCTTCGTCCATTATTTCGTTTAAGAAGTAATCGATATTGAGCTTAGTTCCTGAATATACAATGGCTTCAACTTCATCCAACAGGTCGCTAAATTCTATACCTTTAGAGACGGCAATATCATCCAAAGCAACCTTGCGATCGATAGCCTGAATGATAGAAACTTTAAGCTTGGATTTATTAGCTACCGTACGAACCCGAAGATCTTCAGGACGCTCTATTTCGTTTTCTTCGCAGTGTTTCTTAATTAATACACAAAATTCCGCGCCATACCTTTTGGCTTTACCTGCACCTACTCCCGGAATATTTTGAAGTTCATCCAGGGTAACGGGGTAAATGGTTGCTATAGCTTCCAGTGATGGATCTTGAAAAATCACATAAGGTGGAACTCCCAGTTTCTTTGATAATTTCTTTCTTAAGTCTTTCAACATCGAGAAAAGAACCGGGTCTACCGCGCAGGAGCCTCCCGAGCGTGTCGGAGCTTCTTCTTCAACCTCTTCAAAATCATTGTCTTCTGTTATTTTGAAAGACTTAGGGGATTTCAGGAATTTCTTTCCACTGTCAGTAACTTTAAGCGTTCCGTAGTTTTCTACGTCTTTACTTAAATATCCGGCTATCAAACCCTGACGGATAACGGCATTCCACACTTTTTCATCCTCACCCATTCCGGAGCCGAATACTTCCAGGTCTTCGTGCAAATGCGCCTGCACTTCCGAAGTTTCTTTACCTTGTAGGATATCTATAATATATTCTGCTTTAAAATTTTCTTTGACTGCTATAACAGTTTCTAATACTGAACACAATAATTCTTGAGCTTCCACTTGTTTCTTAGGGTTTAAACAGTTGTCACAATTTCCACAATTTTCTTCCGTATATTCTTCTCCAAAGTAATGTAATAAAGACCTACGCCGACATACGGATGATTCGGCATAAGCTGCTGTTTCCTGTAATAATTGTTTTCCAATCTCTTGCTCTGCTACGGGCTTTCCTTGCATAAACTTTTCCAGTTTCTGCAAATCTTTGTTAGTATAGAAAGTTATACATTTTCCCTCACCACCATCACGACCCGCGCGACCTGTTTCCTGATAATACCCTTCCAGGCTTTTAGGAATATCATAATGAATTACATAACGAACATCTGGTTTGTCGATACCCATACCAAAAGCAATGGTAGCAACAATAACCTCGATCTTTTCCATAAGGAAGTCATCCTGATTCTGGCTGCGGGTGGCAGAATCCATTCCCGCATGATATGCACGGGCATTAATACCATTGGCTTGTAGTATCTCTGCCAGTTCTTCTACCTTTTTACGGCTTAAACAATAAATAATTCCTGACTTTTCCGAGTTGTTTCTTATAAATTTGATGATATCCTTATCTACATTATTTGTTTTTGGCCTTACTTCATAATATAGATTGGGACGGTTGAAAGAAGACTTATAAACTACCGCATCAATCATACCCAGATTCTTCTGGATATCATGTTGTACTTTAGGCGTAGCAGTAGCAGTAAGTGCGATTAATGGCGCCTTACCTATTTCATTAATGATGGGACGAATCCTTCGGTATTCCGGGCGGAAATCATGTCCCCATTCCGATATACAGTGTGCCTCATCAACAGCATAAAACGAAATCTTAATATCTCTCAAAAAATCAATGTTCTCTTCTTTTGTAAGCGACTCGGGAGCCACGTATAAAAGTTTAGTTTTACCTCTGGTTATATCCGATCTAACTTGGTCAATAGCACTTTTGTTTAACGATGAATTAATGAAATGCGCCACCCCATCTTCTTCGCTGAAGTTGCGCATGGCGTCAACCTGATTCTTCATTAAGGCTATTAACGGTGAAATAACGATGGCTGTACCCTCCATTAATATTGAAGGCAACTGATAACATAATGATTTCCCCCCCCCTGTCGGCATTAAAACAAAGGTGTCATTTCCATCAAGTAAATTATTGATGATTATTTCCTGATTACCTTTGAACTTATCAAATCCAAAATGTTCTTTTAACTGGCTTGTCAAATTTATAGTTCCTGCCATTGTTTTTTATGTGCGTTATTCAATTCATTGTCCTACCACTTCGTGATGACATGGTTTAAAACAAAGTTAGAAACAAGTTCTAAATTAGCAAGTAAAATTCAATTAATATTTTCAAGAAAAACAGCAAACATTCTGTATTACACGATCAGCAGAGGCTTATGTGGTTCTTAATCCCGCGAAATTAGCCTTTTCCAGTTGTTGTTTGGCATAATCCATTGTTACTTCATATTCATGGATACTTTGGGTGGGAATAGTAAACATCACATCCATCATAATGGTTTCGATAATAGAACGTAATCCTCTGGCTCCTAATTTGTATTTCACCGCTTTGTCAACTACATAATCAAGCACTTCGGGCTGGAAAGTTAATTTTACATTATCCATGTCCAGCAACTTGGTATATTGTTTAATGATAGAATTTTTCGGTTCTGTTAATATGGCCCGTAGCGCTGCGTGATCCAAAGGCTGAAGATACGTAAGGATAGGTAAGCGCCCTATGATCTCGGGGATAAGGCCAAATGATTTTAAATCCTGTGGTGCGATGTATTGCATCATGTTACTTCTGTCGATAGTTTCGTTCTTTTGAACAGCACCAAATCCTACGACATGTGTATTAAGACGTTGAGCTATTTTCTTTTCAATGCCATCAAAAGCACCGCCACATATAAAGAGTATGTTTTTAGTATTTACCTGAATCATTTTTTGTTCAGGATGTTTTCTGCCGCCTTGGGGTGGCACATTGACTATTGATCCTTCAAGCAATTTTAAGAGTCCTTGTTGTACTCCTTCACCACTCACATCGCGGGTAATGGAAGGGTTATCACTCTTGCGCGCTATTTTATCAATTTCATCGATAAATACAATTCCCTGCTCCGCCTCCTGAACATTGTAATCGGCAACCTGTAATAAACGGGTAAGTAGGCTTTCAATATCTTCGCCCACATAACCGGCTTCGGTTAGAACGGTAGCATCAACAATTGTGAAGGGAACATGCAGTAATTTCGCGATAGTACGAGCTAGAAGGGTTTTGCCTGTACCGGTATTGCCTACCATAATGATGTTTGATTTTTCTATTTCAACATCATCCTGAGTGTTTTGCTGCAAAAGTCTTTTGTAATGATTATATACAGAAACAGACAAATAACGCTTTGCGTTATCCTGACCAATTACATACTGATCAAGAAATAGCTTAATTTCTGTGGGTTTGGGAAGTTGTTTAAGAGATAACTTTGAAAAGCCAGGGCTAGTAGCAGTTCGTGTTTCGCCTAATGCCTCTTGAGTAATTTCGTAAGCCTGTACAGAGCAACTGTCACAGATAAAGCCATTTACTCCTGTTATAAGGAAGCCTACTTCGTGTTCGGGGCGTCCACAAAAGCTGCATTGCCTTTTATTTGTTTTTCTTGTTGTTTTCTTAGAGTCGTCCATTTGAATGAATTTTGAACTAAGAATTTTGAATTAACTATGCTGAACGATGTACTACAAAAGAGTAGCTGCATAGATCATTCAAAATCCTTAATTCATAATTTTATTAAAAAGGTTTGCGAATAAGCACTTCGTCAACCATTCCATAATCTTTAGCTTCCTGAGCCGTCATCCAGTGATCGCGATCCGAATCTGCCCAAACTTTATCAAAATCAGTATGCGAATGTTCTGCGATGATTGTATAAAGTTCTTTCTTGATCTTTTGGATTTCGCGAGCAGTGATTTCTATATCAGAAGCTTGTCCTTGTGCTCCGCCCATTGGCTGATGTATCATTACCCGTGAGTGCTTCAATGCGGATCGTTTTCCTTCTTTACCTGCTACCAACAATACAGCAGCCATTGATGCCGCCATGCCAGTACAGATTGTGGCAACATCGCTTCCGATAAATTGCATGGTATCATATATGCCTAATCCTGCATAAACAGATCCTCCGGGAGAGTTGATATATATCGAAATATCTTTTCCCTGATCCACAGAGTCAAGATATAGCAACTGCGCTTGCAGTGTGTTTGCGGTATAATCATCTACTTGAGTTCCCAGGAAAATAATACGATCCATCATCAATCTGGAAAAAACATCTAGCTGTGTTACGTTTAGCTGTCTTTCTTCCAAAATATACGGATTAACGGGATAGTACATTTGTTGCGACTTAATCACATCGTCTAAAACCAAGCTGTTCATACCTAAATGCTTGGTTGCATATTTTCTAAAATCGTCCATTTTATTCCTTTTTTTAATTAAACAGAAGAAGTTATTGTTCTCTCTTTTCCAAGTTAGCAAAACTACAAAAAATAAATTAATATCCTATGTACATTCTTTGTGCCAAAACTCGAAATGTCACATCAAAAACACTTCTCTTTAGAGAAAATTAAGAAGAAGTGCGTACAAGTTTGTACCTAATTTTATTCTTTTTCTTCAAATAACTTGTTGAAATCTTCGGTAGATACGGTCTTCTCGTCCAATTTTATCTTGGCTTTTAACGCTTGAGCTAACTTGGCTTCAATCACACGATTAACTAAGCCATCAACGCTATCTTTCTTCTTAAGCATTTCTTTTGCATAATTGTCAAGAATGTCATCAGGAACAGTCATCATTCCGTATTGTGCAAATTGAGCTCTTGTTGCTTCTTTAGCCATGCTTATGATATCGTCTTGCTCAACTTTGATTTCATAGTCCTTAACGAGTTTTTCTCTGATAAGATGCCATGTGAGTTCTTGAATGCTTTTATCATAGTTTTTATTCACGAAATCTTCTCCCTTATCCTGATTATTCAGAAGCATAACGCGTTTAAGCAGCGCATCGGAGAATTCAAGTTTCCCTACTTTTTCTTCCAGCATTTTACGCGCATCCAGCAGGAAACGGTACTCGCTATCAGCTACAAATTGCGAAGCAATATTTTCTTTTACTTTTGCACGGAATTCTTCAGCAGACGCTACTGCTCCTTCTCCAAATACCTGATCGAATATCTCTTGATTCAATTCTCCTTCTACGAATCGGGTTATTTCCTGAATCTGGAAACTAAAATCGGATTTGGTTTCTGCAACAGCCTCTTTGTCAATCTTCAATAAAGAAGATATTTCAGATTCGCTGCCGTCAAATGCTTTATTAGGATTGAAAACAATAACATCGTTAACTTTAGCGTCATTGAATAAAGCTTTCTGCTCCTCATTTTTCATATAAGCAGGCATAATAACAGCGCCTTCTACCTGAATACCGCCTTCTTTAGTGCTTCCGCTTTCATCTAGCTCGGCAATAAGACCTTTTATCATATCTTTGTCCTGATATGTATCAACCTGATCATACTTGCCATTACGTTGAGTATAGCTCTTTATTTGGCTATCTACCATTTCATCAGTAATGTCTATATTATAATAAGGTACCTTATCTTTATTAGTCGCTTCTATGTCAAATTCGGGAGCCAATGCAATATCGTAAGTAAATTCGAAATCTTCCATTGTATCAAAATCGATTTCGGCCTGTTGTTCTTCGTTTGGCAACGGTTCGCCCAATATATTGATATTGTTTTCTCTTATGTATTCAAATATTTTATCTTGAAGTAATTTGTTTACCTCTTCGGCTATTACAGATTTACCATACATTTTCTTTACAAGGCTCATTGGAACCATCCCTTTGCGAAATCCCGGCATTTGCGCTTTTTGACGCAATGATTTTAGAGATTTATCTACTTGCTCCTGGTAATCAGATTTCTCAATCTTTACAGTAAGCACCGCGCTTACTTTGTCATTGTTTTGTAATGAAATGTTCATTCCGAAAGTTATTTAATTGTTATAATTACGGGGTTAATACGCAAATATTTAATGTGCTAATGGTTTGTGTAAACCTGCATAGTAATTAGCAGATTGGCTCATTGTCACATTGCCACATCGAAAAACTTAAATAGCGTGCAAAATTAGTGTTAATCTTTTAATTATCAAACAACATATCATATTTATTCCTTCATACGAATTATCGGACAGAAAAAAAGAGATAAAAAAATTGTTATATCAGAATAAATGTCTTTCTTTGTCGCGGAAACAATGGCGTAATAGCGGTATGATTTCTATTTACAAGTTTTTACTTTCCGTTTTGAACGTATTTGGTAAACTCTCTTGTTTTTAAATCCCTCTTCTTGCCATCTTTTCCGAGAGTTTTATTTATTTTATTTATTTTATTTTTTTCACTATGAACATTTATGTAGGAAACCTTAACTATCGTGTTAGGGAAGCAGATTTGCAACAAGTTTTAGAAGATTACGGTACTGTAAATTCTGTTAAAGTAGTTATGGACCGTGACACCGGCAGATCTAAAGGTTTTGGATTTGTTGAAATGGCTAACGACCAGGAAGGTGCAAAAGCAATCGCTGAACTTAACGGTGCTGAATTTGAAGGACGCACAATGGTAGTAAAAGAAGCAAGACCAAAATTCTAAATATTTTTTAGAAGCTATGTTATTGAAAAGAGGCTGTCTTACAATGAAAAATCATTGGAGACAGCCTCTTGTTTTTAGTTATATGGCTAATCAACAAATTATCTTTTCTTATTCTTCGTATGAAGATAAACAATAAATGGCAGGGTAGTCGAAAGTGTCTGCCCGGTTTGTACCCATCCAAATGCAACGTG
>DAIMFE010000075.1:0-15965 GCA_036724805.1 Bacteroides sp. | reverse complement strand
TCCGCACACACAGGTACAAAGTTTTTTACTCTATTTCATAAACTCTGTATCTCTATGTTCTAATTTTATTCTTTTCTCCCCACCCTATAATTATTCCGGAGGCTACGATTAAGAGTATCGTGCAAATAATAGAGCCTTCGAATCCGAAATCACCACCATTTACGCTGTTTTTTTTCGGTAAATAAAGAGTTAATAAAGAGGAAGTATTTTTTATTCCACTCACTTCGTATCCTAATACAGACCCCTGAATCCAGTTCCAGAACTGGTGAAGTACGATAGGAAACCACAAATTTTGTGTATACATATATGATGCGCCCAACATGATTCCTGCCAGAAATAAGTTGATTACAGGCAGTATATCCACATTTGGATTTGCCAAATGCAGTACGGAAAATATAACAGAAGTAATTGCAAGAGCCAGGAATTTATTCATTTTTCCCATTAAACGCCCTTGAATATATCCTCTACACATAACTTCTTCAAACCATGCAGCAGCAAAGAACATTATCAAGTTTAAAAGCAGAAAAATAAAGTCAAAATTTACTTCCGATATTGAAACAGCCCCCATTGCCAATGAAACAGAAAACCCTATCGCATACAATATAACCGCAAAAAGAAAGCCCCAAAGGCAGTCTTTACCCCTACCCTTTATGCTTAATCCTAATTCGTTAAAGGAAACCCGATTTATATATTTCAAAAACAGGTATGCAAGAAATGTTACTACAGATGCTAGAATCAGCCACTGAATGATCTCTTTTACTAATGAAAAATAAACCGAATCAGTCTTGAAGAGAGAAATAAATGGGAAATATACTATAGCTACTACAGCTACTAATAATAAGGTAGCTATTAAATACAAAGGAATGGAAAACCATATTGACATAACGGCTTTCGGATTCTCATATAATTGATCTGTTTCGGGCTCCATGCTTTTAAATCAAGCAGCAAAATTAGCTATAAATTTTTATAATGCAACTTTGTGCTGCTTCAAATGCGCGTTGCATTTCTCCCAAATGCACGTTGCATTTGAGTAAACAGCACGTTGCATTTGAAAAAATGCACGTTGCATTTGGGAGAAATGCAACGCGCTAATTCGAAAATGCAACGCGCATTTTGATTAGAAACCTTTGGGAAAAACGGATTACCTTTGCTCCCCATAACCCTAATGGGCATTTTGAATTAATAATAGTTTTTTGTAGAATCGTTATTTTTCATTCTCATTTCTTATCTTTGCAATGCTCAATAAAAAATATACCCACAAATGGAAAACTATATAGTATCAGCAAGAAAATATCGTCCTTCGACATTCGAGACTGTTGTAGGCCAAAACGCACTCACAACAACATTAAAAAACGCGATAGCAAATCGTAAACTGGCTCATGCTTATTTATTCTGTGGGCCGCGAGGTGTAGGCAAAACCACTTGCGCGCGTATCTTCGCCAAAACTATTAATTGCATGAATCCCACTCACGAGGGCGAAGCGTGTAACGAATGCGAATCTTGCGTAGCTTTTAACGAACAACGTTCTTATAATATACACGAACTGGACGCTGCGTCCAACAACTCGGTAGATGATATTCGCCAACTGGTTGAACAAGTGCGCATACCGCCCCAGATTGGAAATTACAAAGTATACATCATCGATGAGGTACACATGTTATCGGCCTCGGCGTTTAATGCATTCTTGAAAACCCTGGAAGAACCTCCCAAGCATGCTATTTTTATTCTGGCTACAACAGAAAAGCATAAAATTCTTCCTACTACATTATCTCGTTGCCAGATTTACGATTTCAACCGCATAGGAGTTGAAGATACGGTAAATCATTTAATGTATGTAGCTCAAAAGGAGAATGTTACTGCCGAACCGGAAGCACTCAACGTTATTGCTTTGAAGGCCGATGGTGGTATGCGTGATGCCTTATCTATTTTTGATCAGGTAGTGAGTTTTACCAATGGCAATATAACCTATCAGGGAGTAATTGAAAATCTTAACGTACTGGATTATGACTATTATTTCCGCTTAACAGATTATTTTCTGGAAGGTAATGTTAGTGGTGCTTTATTACTTTTTAATGATGTACTGAACAATGGGTTCGATGGTAGTCACTTCATTACCGGGCTCTCTTCTCATTTCAGAGATTTGCTGGTGAGCAAGGATGCTGTTACTGTTTCATTATTAGAAGTAGGCGCAGGTATTAAGGAGAAATACCAGGTACAGGCGCAAAAATGTCCGGTTAAGTTTCTCTACAAAGCACTCAAACTATGTAACGATTGTGATCTGAATTATAAGATTAGTAAGAACAAACGTTTGCTGGTAGAACTTGCGCTTATACAGGTTGCCCAAATAGTTGAGGAAGGCGAAGAAGCCGGTCATGGGCTTGGCCCTACACAGATTAAACCTATAGCAAACAATCAGGCGGTAAGTCCTCGGCAAACAGCACAGCCAGTACAATCCGCGGCTCCAATAGCACCAACGGCGCAAGTTGTAGTTCAGGAGCAATCTCCTGCCCCCGTTCACCAAGCACCTGATATACTGCTACAAAGTCAGGGAAAAGGTGAAAGAAAGATTCCAGTACGCAAAAAAGAAAGTATTTCTATCAGAAACTTTAATCCCGATAGTGATAAAGAATCAAATCCAACGAAACAAACCGTTGTTACCCCCGAACCCGAAAGGGATCATCCTTTTGAAGAAAGCAGTTTAAGATATTGCTGGCAACAGTTTGCCCAACAGTTACCGCAAGAGCACAATGCAATGGCAGGCCGTATGAAGGGGATGACAGTGAAATTACTGGATCCCGTAACCTTCGAAGCTGTAGTGGAAAATGAATTGGTTGTTAATCAGTTTATGCCGCTTAAGCCTAATATTGAAGAATATTTAAGAACACAGTTACGCAATAAACAAATAAAAATGGTGTTTCGCGTCAGCGCGCCGGAAGAGAAAAAGCGACCTTCTTCAAAAGTTGAGAAGTATCAGGCCATGGTTGAGAAGAATCAAGCACTAATAACCTTAAAGAATGAATTTGGATTAGAATTTTATTAATACATCTGCCCTGCTTGGAGGAGGACAGAATAAAAAACACAAAATGAAAAAAGGAAAAAACGTAAGTCCGATCCTTTGGGTGCCCACAGTGTACTTTGCTATGGGATTACCTTTTGTAGCGTTATCAATGGTTTCAGTGTTGATGTTCTCGGATATGGGAATCACCAACACCCAGATTGCATTCTGGACCTCACTTATTATGCTTCCGTGGACATTGAAACCTCTTTGGAGCCCCTTTCTTGAGATGTTCAAAACAAAAAAGCATTTTGTTGTTATCACTCAGATGATTACCGGAATTGCTTTTGCGCTGGTAGCGCTTTCTTTACCGCTTAGTAACTTCTTTTGTTATGCCATTGCTTTAATGGGGGTTATCGCCATAAGCGGTGCCACACACGATATTGCCGGCGATGGCGTTTATCTCACCGAACTTTCATCTACTCAACAAGCCAAGTATATCGGCTGGCAGGGTGCCTTTTATAATCTGGCCAAAGTACTTACCAATGGCGGGCTGGTATTTGTTGCCGGAATACTGAAAAACTCTTTGGGTATAGCATACGCCTGGATGGTTATTATGTTTATCTGTGCGGGACTGATGATACTTTTGGGTCTTTATCATATCCGTATCCTACCAAATGGCGGTGCTTCGGAAAGCAAAATAACTACCACATCCGAAGCAATGAAAGAATTGTGGGAGGTTATCCGCTCTTTCTTTCAGAAAAAACACATACCTTTTTATATTGTATTTATTATACTATACAGGTTTGCCGAAGGGTTTGCCATTAAGATTGTTCCCTTGTTCCTGAAAACTTCTGTAGCAGAAGGCGGCTTGGGGCTCAACACTTCCGATATCGGTTTGGTTTACGGCACCTTTGGCGCGGCAGCATTTATTCTGGGTTCTATTCTTGGTGGCTATTATATATCCGTACTGGGACTTAAAAAAGCGATTTTCTCTTTGTGCTGCATATTCAATATTCCTTTTGTTGTTTATCTACTTCTGGCCATTTTCCAGCCTTCCAGCTTGTGGTTAATAGGTTTAGCCGTTGTATTTGAATACTTCGGATATGGTTTTGGTTTTGTTGGATTGATGCTATTTATGATGCAGCAGATAGCTCCAGGAAAACATAAAATGGCGCACTATGCTTTCGCTACCGGAATAATGAACCTTGGGGTTATGCTTCCCGGAATGATAAGCGGTTATTTAAGTGATATGTTAGGTTATCAAAACTTCTTTATTTGGGTGATGATAGCTACCATACCTGCTTTTTTGGTTACCTGGTTTGTGCCGTTTACGTATAATACGGAACATCCCGAGAAAAAGAAATACACAAAACATAAATCACTATGAATAAAATTAAAATTATGGGAGATAGTCTCCCTTTACTGCCTTGGCAAGATCGCCCGGAGAACTGCAAAGATGTTATCTGGCGCTATTCAAACAATCCCATTATTCTCCGAAACCTGTTGCCAACTTCCAACAGCATCTTTAACAGTGCGGTTGTTCCTTTTAAAGATGGATATGCGGGAGTGTTCCGCTGCGATGATACCAATCGCCGGATGCGTTTACATGTAGGGTTCAGTGATAATGCTATTGATTGGAAGATTAACGAAGAACTACTTAAGTTTCAGTGTGACAATCCGGAAATAGGAAATTGGGTATATGGTTACGACCCCCGCGTTTGCTTTATTGAAGACCGCTATTATGTAACTTGGTGCAATGGCTATCACGGCCCAACTATTGGAGTAGCTTATACCTATGATTTTATAACTTTTCATCAATTGGAAAATGCTTTCCTTCCCTTTAACCGCAACGGTGTATTATTTCCCCGCAAGATAAATGGCAATTTCGCAATGGTAAGCCGTCCCAGTGACAACGGCCATACTCCATTCGGTGATATCTTTTACAGCGAATCTCCCGATTTGGAATACTGGGGTCGCCACAGGCATGTTATGTCGCCCGCTGCTTTCGAAGATAGCGCATGGCAATGTACCAAGATCGGCGCGGGTCCTATTCCTATTGAAACTTCGGAAGGCTGGTTAATGATTTATCACGGCGTACTGGCGTCTTGCAATGGGTTTGTTTATAGCTTCGGTTCGGCATTGCTGGATATTGATGAACCCTGGAAGGTGAAATACCGTTCGGGTCCTTATTTATTATCTCCACAAAAAGATTATGAATGCATGGGCGATGTTCCGAATGTTTGTTTCCCTTGCGCGGCGTTGCATGATCCGGAATCGGGAAAGATAGCCATTTATTACGGTTGCGCGGATACGGTTACATCGCTGGCTTTTGGGTATATACCGGAGATTATAGCGTTTACGAAAAGAACAAGTATTATTTAAAGAACGAATGATTAATTTGAACACAAAGACGGTTATGTCTCATGTAACTCTGTGTTTCTGTGTATAATTACATAAAAAATGAAGAAAGTCAACTTAACACTCTTAGCTACCATATTATCTTGCGCCGTTAGTCACAGCGCCTCCAACATCATTCCTACGGATTACGTTGATCCTTTCATTGGAACCACGAACTTCGGAACCACCAATCCGGGAGCGATATGTCCCAACGGATTGATGTCGGTTGTTCCTTTCAACGTTATGGGATCGGCAGATAATAAATACGATAAAGATGCTCGCTGGTGGTCTACACCTTATGAAATTAATAACACCTATTTTACCGGTTTCGCCCATGTAAGCCTTAGTGGCGTTGGTTGTCCCGAGTTGGGCTCTGTTCTACTTATGCCCACTACAGGCGAGTTGAATGTAGACTATACCACTTATGGCAGCCATTATAAGGATGAAAAAGCATCCCCCGGGTATTATTCCAACTTCCTTACCGACTATAAGATAAAGAGTGAAGTATCTGCAACACCACGTACCGGGATTACACGATTCACTTTTCCTAAAGGACAAAGCCATATTCTTTTAAATCTTGGAGAAGGATTAACCAATGAATCAGGCGCATATCTACGGAAAGTAAGCGATACGGAATATGAAGGAATGAAACTTTTGGGAACCTTCTGTTATAATCCGCAGGCTGTATTCCCAATTTATTTTGTAATGCGGGTAAACAAACAACCGGAAAACAGCGGCTATTGGAAGAAACAACGCCCCACTCATAAATGGGAAGCAGATTGGGATACCGACCAGGGCAAGTATAAATTGTACACCAAATATGCTAAAGATATTGCAGGAGATGATACAGGTGTATTCTTAACTTATCAAACAGAAGAAGGAGAACAGATTGAGGTTCAAATGGGGGTTTCCTTTGTTAGCATGGAAAATGCCCGGCTCAATCTTGATGCGGAACAAAAGGGAAAGAACTTCGAAGCCATCCATAAAGAAGCGGTTGCCAGTTGGAATGAGCAGCTTTCTCGCATACTGGTAGAGGGTGGCACTAAAGAGCAAAAAACTGTTTTCTATACTGCATTGTATCATATGCTGATACATCCAAACATATTACAAGATGTAAACGGAGAATATCCGGCGATGGAAAGCGATGAGATATTAACGACCAAAGGGAATCGTTACACCGTATTCTCTCTTTGGGATACGTATCGTAATGTGCACCAATTGCTTACGTTAGTTTATCCCGAGAAGCAAATAGAAATGGTACAAACCATGCTGGATATGTATCGTGAACATGGTTGGTTCCCAAAATGGGAACTCTATGGACGTGAAACTCTTACCATGGAGGGTGATCCGAGTATCCCTGTTATTGTAGATACCTGGATGAAAGGCTTGCAAGACTTTGATGTTGACCTGGCTTACGAAGCTATGTATAAATCGGCTACCCTGCCGGGAGAACAGAACCTGATGCGACCCGATAATGATGATTATATGTCATTGGGCTATGTTCCGTTACGGGGCAAGTATGATAACTCCGTATCTCATGCCCTTGAATATTATATTGCAGACTTTGCCCTCTCCCGCTTCGCGGCTGCTCTGGGTAAAAAGAAGGATGCCGATTATTTCTACAAACGTTCTTTGGGATATAAGAATTATTATGATAAAGAGTATGGAACCTTCCGACCCAAAATGCCTGATGGCCGCTTTCACACTCCATTCAATCCGCGTGAGGGAGAGAACTTCGAACCTAATCCCGGATTCCATGAAGGAAGCGCATGGAACTATACGTTCTATGTTCCGCATGATATTCTCGGGTTGACTAAGCTCATGGGTGGCAAGAAACCATTTGTAGATAAACTTCAAATGGTATTTGATGAAGGTTTGTACGATCCTGCAAATGAACCGGATATAGCCTATCCGTTTCTTTTCAGCTATTTCAAAGGAGAAGAGTGGCGTACACAGCATCTCACTCAAAAGCTATTAAAACAGTACTTTACTTCCAAACCGGATGGGATTCCGGGGAATGATGATACGGGAACTATGTCGGGATGGGCAGTATTTAATATGATAGGATTCTATCCGGACTGCCCGGGATTACCCGAGTATACGCTCACTTCTCCGGTGTTCGATAAAGTAACCATCAAACTCGATCCTAAATGGCATAAGAATGAATGTTTGGTAATTGAAACGATTCGCCCAACAGAAGATGCAATATACATTGATAAGATAAAGCTGGGCGAACAGAATTACAATGCGTTTCGTATAACGCACGATAAACTTATCCATGCGGGTAAGATTACTTATCAATTAAAAAGTAAAGTAAAATGATATTTAGAACGAACATCTTAAAATACAATTATACGATTATGAAAATTCGAGCATTTAGAAATTACTTCGTATTATGCACTTTGCTATTTGCTGTAGTGTCGTGTAACATCGAAAACAAAGAAGAAGTTAGTACTATTGACGATTTCACCCAATATGTTGATCCGTATATTGGTACAGGAGATCACGGACATGTATTCCTCGGTGCCAATGTACCAAGGGGATTTGTACAATTAGGACCTACTCAACCTACTCAGGGTTGGGATTGGTGTTCGGGTTATCATTATTCCGATTCTATTATCGCAGGCTTCGGTCACCTGCATTTAAGCGGTACAGGAATCGGCGATCTTGGTGATATAACTTTTATACCAACTACCGATAATACACGTTTGCATAAGTTTACTCATGCCAATGAAGTCGTTAAACCGGGATATTACGCTGTGAAACTTCCCGATGCTAAGATAACAGTTGAACTAACCGCTACCGAACGTTGTGGATACCATAAATATACTTTTCCTAAAACAAACCAATCGAAGATAGTTATTGACCTTAAACGCGGAATTGGCTGGGATGCTCCGGTAGAAGGCTATTTGATTCAGGAAAATGATACAGTTGTATCGGGCTACCGGTATTCTAAAGGGTGGGCTAGATTCCAGCAGGTTTATTTTACTGCCGTATTTTCCAAACCAATTAAAGGCTTTAGAGTTTCAAAAGATGATAAAACCTATAAAGCTACCGAAAGCATCACAGATCAAACTGCGTTTGCTGAAATAAGTTTCGATACAACTGATGATGAACCGCTTTATGCTAAAGTTGGATTATCGCCGGTTAGCATTGAAAATGCCAGAACAAATATTGCACACGAATTGAATATTCCGGGGCTTGATTTCGATAAAACCATTGCTTATGCTCAAAATGCATGGAATGATGAATTAAGCAGGATTGCCATAAAAACAACGGCTGAAAAAGATAAACGAGTATTCTACACGGCTCTTTATCATCTGTTGTTTGCTCCTTCTTACTTTTGCGATGTGAATGGCGATTACAGGGGTAGCGATGGTGAAATCTACAGAGAGGCTCCATTCACCAATTACACTACACTATCATTGTGGGATACCTATCGCGCGGCTCATCCGCTTTCAACCATTATTTTTCCGGAAGTTATGGAAGACTATGCCGAAACATTCCTTCATATATTCGAAGAGCAGGGTAAATTACCGGTATGGCATTTAATGGGGAATGAAACAAATTGCATGGTAGGTAACCCGGGCATTCCGGTGTTAGCTGATATGCTTTTAAAAGGATACGATATGGATGAGGAAAAAGCATTCAATGCGATGAAAACCTCTGCTTTACTCGATGAACGTTCTTTAGGATTACTAAAAGAATACGGTTATATTCCTTACGACAAAGAGCCTACCAACGAAACGGTGGCTAAAGGGTTGGAATATGCATTGGCAGATTGGTCTATCGCACAGGTAGCTAAGAAACTTGGTAAAACAGAAGATTATGATTTCTTCCTGAAAAGGAGTAAATCGTATGCTAATTACTTCGATAAGAGCACAAACTTCATGCGGGCTCTCTCTAGCGACAGAAAATTTAAAACTCCATTCGATCCGTTCAATGCTGCTCACCGCGTAAATGATTACACCGAAGGTAACGCATGGCAATATGTATGGCTGGTTCCTCATGATGTTTACGGCCTTGTTAACCTTTTCGGATCGGAAGAAGCATTCGCCGACAAGCTCGATTCTCTTTTCGTAGTATCGGGCGATATGGGAGCACAGGCTTCTCCGGATGTATCGGGTCTTATCGGTCAGTATGCACATGGAAACGAACCCAGTCACCACATTTTATACCTTTACCCGTATGTTGGGCAACAATGGAAAACAGCAGAAAAGGTTAGACAGGTATTGAAAGAGCTTTATTTCGATGCTCCGGCCGGATTATCCGGTAATGAGGATGTTGGTCAGATGTCTGCCTGGTATATCCTTTCGGCTTTAGGTTTCTATCAAGTAGCTCCGGCGGGTGGTGAATACGTATTCGGTAGTCCGTTATTTGACGAAGCTGTTGTAGAAGTTGGCGAAGGAAAAACATTTAAAATCACTACAGTAAATAACAGTGATAAGAATATCTATATTCAAAGTGTGAAACTGAATGGCAATCCGTACACTAAATCGTTTATTAATTTCTCTACCATAATGGCTGGCGGTACAATAGAGTTTACTATGGGTAGCACCCCATCCTCTTTCGGAGTTAATATGATGGACAGACCAACCGAATTTAAATAGTTAACGATGAAAAAGATTTTATCCCTCTTACTATTAGCGGTTATCTTAACCGGTTGTGGTAAATCACTAGAATTGAACGTATTATCATTTAATATACGTTATGATAATCCGGGTGATGAGTTTAACAGCTGGCAGTTTAGAAAAGAAGCGGTTACACAGCTTATTCGTCATCAGGATGCTGATATTGTGGGTACACAAGAAGTTCTTCAACATCAACTGGAAGGTATTAAAGTGTTATTGCCCGAATATACTTATCTGGGTGTTGGTCGCGAAGATGGGGATAAGAAGGGGGAATATTGTGCCCTGATGTTTAAAACGAATAAGTTCGATAACCTGCAATCCGGTTATTTCTGGTTAAGCGAAACACCGGATGTGGCAGGTTCTAAAGGTTGGGACGGCGCTTGCGAACGGATTGCCACATGGGCTATTCTGAAGGATAAAATCACACAAAAATCCTTATTCGTTATTAATACTCATTTAGATCATATGGGCAAGATAGCTCGCCAGGAAGGAGTATCTCTTCTGTTAGATCAGGTGGAAAAGCTTAGCAACGGTCTTCCGGTAATTATTACCGGAGACTTTAATGCTACTCCAAAATCGGAAGTTATTCTACATGTTCTGGACACGTCAGTTCCCAGGCAGCTTTACCATTCTAAAGATATCGCCGATGAGACTATTGGAACCAATTGGACGTTTCATGGGTTTGGTAATGTTCCCGAAAGTGAAAGGCAATTTATTGATTACATATTTGTCACTGACGGAGTGAAGGTTAAATCTCATGAAGTGCTGCCGGCGAAGTTTAATGACCGATATGTTTCGGATCATTCGGTGGTGAAAGCAAAGATTAAATTGAAGGATTAACTCATCCTATCCCGATAATCTTCGTAATGAAACTGTTTATAGATTTCGACCTTACCTGCTTTGGTCCATAATGCAATAGCGGGGTGATGTATGCCATTAAACATATTTGTTTTCACCATAGTATAATGAATCATATCCTCAAATATTACAGTTTCACCTATTTGTAATTCATGGTCAAAACTCCAGTATCCCATATAATCACCACTAAGACAAGAATTGCCTCCCAGCCGATAAACATAAGGGCCTTCATTACCAATTATGGCATTACGCACAATCGGCTGATAGGGCATTTCCAAACAGTCGGGCATATGGCATGTAAAACTAACATTCAGAATAGCGGTTTTAATGCCACGGCTTTCAACAATATCAACCACTTTAGATAGTAAAACTCCTGTTTGCCAGGTAAAAGCCGATCCCGGTTCCAAAATAATATTGAGATGTGGATAGCGTTGTTTTAATTCTTTTAAAAGATTAATTAAATGCTCCACATCATAATCTTTACGGGTCATTAAATGCCCGCCACCCAAGTTGAGCCATTTTAACGAACCAAACCATTTAGAGAATTTTCCCTCAATATGTTGCAGTGTATGTTCTAATTCATAAGAAGAAGATTCGCAATGGCAATGACAGTGAAACCCTTCAATTCCTTTGGGCAGTTGTTCGGGTAATAAATCCGCAGTTATTCCGAAACGGGTTCCGGGTGCACATGGGTTATATAATTCGGTCTCCACTTCAGAATATTCGGGATTAATTCTTATTCCACAACTAATCTCTGTTCCGCCGGTTTTAACTAAAGGATAAAATCGTTCGAATTGGGATAGCGAATTAAAAGTAATATGGCTACTGCACCTCATGATTTCCGGAAAATCTTCTTCTGTATAAGCCGGAGAATACGTATGGGCTTTACTCCCAAATTCTTCCAAAGCCAGTCTTGCCTCATATACCGAGCTTGCCGTGGAGTGATCAACACATTCTCGAAAGATCGGAAAGGATTTCCACATAGCAAATGATTTAAAAGCAAGAATGATCTCCACTCCTGCCCTTTCACTTACACTACTTATCAATTGAAGATTCCGGCGTAATAATTCTTCATCCATTATATAGCAAGGAGAAGGAAACTTAGTAAAGTCCATGTGAGTATATAGTTTATTGTATGCAAATTAAAGCACTTTAAAGCGCGCAAAACGTAAAAGCAACTGTTTACTTCCTGCATTTTTAAAAAGTATGGTTGCCTTCCTGTTATCCCCTTCGCCTTCCACTTTTATCACTTCCCCAACACCAAATCGCTCGTGTTCAATGGATTGTCCGACTTGCAATGCATAATTAGCTGCATTTTCCTGAGATCCGGAAGGAGCTAATGATGGCGTTACCCGTTTCATACCAGCGGGAGTTTGCGGAGTTTCGTTTACCGGAGCCGATCGTTGCCCGAAAGAAGAACGGAAAACAGGCTGTTCTCTTCTCACTTCCATCATTTCTTCCGGTAGGTCAAGAAAACAAGTATCAATATCTCTTAAAAAACGACTTGGACTGGAGAATTCAGTTTTTCCGTAACGCATGCGATTTCTTGCAAAAGAAAGAAAACAATTCTTCTCGGCACGTGTAATGGCTACATAAAATAATCTACGCTCTTCTTCCATGGCCGCATAAGAGTTCGATGAGTTACTTCCGGGGAAAAGATTTTCTTCTAAACCAACCACGAAGACATTGGCAAATTCTAATCCTTTTGCGGCATGAATCGTCATTAAAGTAACCTTCGTTTCGTCTCCGGCTTTGTCAGAATCCTGATCGGTAAGCAAAGCTACTTCAGATAAATAATCAATCAATGATGTATGGGTATCGCCTTCTTCCATTCGTTGTGTACAAAAATCCTGCATACCATTAAGAAGTTCGAGGATATTTTCTCTACGGCTCTCATTCTCCGGAGTGTTATCCTGCGAAATATCATTCATTATGCCTGAATTCCAAATGATATTTACCCCCAACTCATAAGTGTTTTTCACAGGCAGATCGCTCATGAATTTAATAATCAAATCGCGGAATACCTGTAGCTTGGTGTGGATTGATTTAGAAATATCAATTCCATAGGTTAACGGTTCAGACATGGCAGTCCATAAACTTACACCATTATTAATGGCACTATTAACTATTTTCCCAACAGTAGTATCTCCAATACCTCTAGCCGGATAATTAATGATTCGCTTGAAAGCCTCCTCATCATTAGGATTCACTACCAGGCGGAAATAAGCAATTGCATCTTTAATTTCTTTTCGCTGGTAGAAAGAAAGTCCACCATATATTTTATAAGGTATAGCCCGGCGGCGTAATGTCTCTTCAAAAATACGGCTCTGAGCATTCGTTCGGTATAGAATAACAAAATCAGAATATTCATCTCCCCTGCGCAGGTGCATTTCGGATATCTTATTTACTACAATTTCACCTTCCTCCATATCCGAGTAAGCCTGAAATACTCCTAAGGGTTCTCCCTTTTCCTTTTCGGAAAAGACCTCCTTTGGGATTTGCCTGTGATTTTTCTCGATCAGGCTATTAGCAGCACTTACAATTGTTTGGGTAGAACGATAATTCTGTTCCAACTTAAATACTTTGGCAGTAGGATATATTTTAGTAAAATTCAGAATATTATCAATGTTGGCACCCCGAAATGAATAAATACTTTGTGCATCATCTCCTACCACAGATACCTTTTGGTTTTCCTTAGTAAGCTGATAAACAATAGTATGTTGTGCATAGTTTGTATCCTGATACTCATCTACCAACACAAACCTAAACTGGTCGGTATACTTTTTCAGTACATCCGGATAATCACGAAAAAGAATATAGGTATAAAATAAAAGATCATCAAAATCCATTGCACCGGCATTCTTACAGCGTTCCCAATATTTACTGTAGATATCCCGAATAAGCGGCATTCTGGAATTTTCATCGTTCTCAACGAGTTCCCGATTGGATGCATAAGCTGCCGGAGCTATTAGTTGATTCTTTGCATTGGATATACGAGCCTGGATTACACCGGGTTTATAATTTTTTTCATCCAGCTTCATTTCTTTAAGGATTGAACGCAACAAGCTTTTACTATCTGCCGAATCATAAATGGTGAACTGCGAAGTAAACCCTAAACAAGATGCTTCCAATCTCAATATACGAGAGAAAATAGAATGAAAAGTTCCCATCCATAAATATTTTGCCCTGTTTTCTCCTACCTTTCCGGCAATACGTTCTTTCATCTCACGTGCTGCTTTGTTGGTAAAGGTTAGTGCTAAAATATTCCAGGGACTGTATCCATTATCGAGTAGATACGCTATTTTATATGTTAAAACCCGCGTTTTACCAGAACCGGCACCGGCAATTACAAGAGATGGACCTTCGTTATACATCACCGCTGCTTGTTGACTGTCGTTCAATTCTTCAAGGTAATTTATTGGCATATTTTATTGAAAGTTAAAATATTGAAAGTTATAGTTCTATATACAATGTCGTTTAGTTAAGGATTCTTGCTACCTAAAACTGTACTTGCAAGAAGAAGAGTACGCTTTTAATAGTTTATAAAACGCGGTTTCTCACATTATCTTCTCCATTACTTATCATCGGAAACAAGCCTTCTTAACTAAACGACATTGGTTCTATATATATGAATAACTGGGCAAAGATAGAAAAAATAAATTAGGCTACAGAACAAATCGATAAAGCCGATTGTTTAACTTAGAAAAATCAAGTAATTTTACATCTAAAGAGTGAGAATATGAATACAATTTTATTAACCCTAATAATGACAGTTATGACATACCAAATGCCTAAACTTCCCTATGCACATAATGCATTGGAATCTGTAATCAGTCAGCAAACAATAGATTTACATTATGGTAAACATCTTCAAACATATGTAGATAATCTCAATAAACTGGTTCCCGGAACTGAGTTTGAAGGAAAAATCGTTGAAGAAATCGTTGCTACTGCACCCGATGGTGGTGTTTTCAACAATGCGGGACAAGTACTTAATCATACTTTATATTTCCAACAATTCACTCCTAACCAGAAGCAATCGGAGCCTAGTGGTAAATTAGGAGAAGCTATTAAACGTGATTTCGGTAGTTTTGATAAGTTCAAAGATACATTCGAAAAAGAAAGCATTGCTCTTTTTGGCTCAGGATGGGCATGGTTAGCAGTAGATAACAGCGGAAAACTACATATTACTAAAGAAGCAAATGGTAGCAATCCTGTACGTTCGGGAATGACTCCTCTTCTTGGATTCGATGTGTGGGAACATGCTTATTATCTTGATTATCAGAACCGCAGAGCAGATCATCTTAAAGAATTATGGAAGATAATTGATTGGGATGTTGTAGAATCAAGAATGAAATAAGATAAAGCAGATAAAGATATTAAAGGAGGTAAAGTTAACTAAAGGAAATAGATTCATTTTCTTTAGTTAACTTTACCTCCTTTAATATCTTTATCTGCTTTTATGGAAAGAATTGAAGACTTCCGGCCTCTTTTAATTGACCCGATCTCAAAAAAGAACATAGACAACATTGTTGATTCCGTACACCATCATCCGGAAGATTTTGAAAATATTTATCAACTCATGAGCGATAAAGAAATAAAAGTATCCTGGAGAGCAATATGGACGTGCGAAAAACTGGCGATATTACATCCCGATTGGTTTGCCGGAAAAGAGAATGAATTGATTGATAAACTTTTGACATCTAACCATGATGGAGTAAAGCGCATACTTCTTTCCATATTACATACCATCTCTATCCCTAATCCGTTTCCGGTTAATTTACTTGACTACTGTTTCGATAAGATGTTTGCACCCGAAGAGACTGCCGGGGTGCAATCATTAGCCATAAAGATGGCTTATAAACTTTGTCGGAAAGAACCCGATTTGTTGTTAGAATTGAAAATGTATTTTGAAAATGTAGAACTTGAATACTATTCTACCGCAGTGAGAACCAGCGTGAAGAACATTTTGAAAAAACTCTACTAACATATTTTCACTATAAATATATAACCATTAGTTATACAATAGAGTTAATGTAAATTAAATTTTTTATATTCCGTGTGCGTGCGTACCTTTGTGC
>DAIMFE010000074.1:0-16521 GCA_036724805.1 Bacteroides sp. | reverse complement strand
GAAGCCTATTTAGATACATTTTTAAGTTTTAGAATAATATACCTGAGTAGTTACTACTTTAGATAGCTTTGTGTTACAAATTCCTTTTAGTTGATTTTTGCACAAAGATAGAAATGAATTTAAGAAAATGAATTATCTTTGTGTGCTGATTATTTTAAATCGGAACGCTCCACCGATTTTTACTTAGTGAATTTTTTATATCACCGTGTGCTTGAATACCACGTAAAAAACAAGATTTATGAAAGAAAAAGTATCTGTACCCTTCATGCTATTGGGCATTTTGTTTAATGTGTGCCTAATCACTGCAAACCTTCTTGAAACTAAAGTAATTCAGGTATTCGGAATATCTGTTACTGCCGGTTTATTGGTTTTTCCTATTTCGTATATTATTAATGATTGCATTGCCGAAGTTTGGGGATTCAAAAAGGCTCGTCTGATAATCTGGACAGGTTTCGCTATGAATTTCTTTGTTGTAGCAATAGCACAGGTAGCCGTTGCACTTCCTGCCGCACCTTTCTGGGAAGGCGAAGAGGGCTTTAATTTTGTGTTTGGCATGGCTCCCCGCATTGTAGCTGCCAGTCTGGCTGCCTTTCTGGTAGGCTCTTTCTTGAATGCTTATGTAATGAGTAAGATGAAACTGGCCTCGGGTGGGAAGAATTTTTCGGCTCGCGCCATACTTTCAACGGTGGTAGGCGAAACAGCTGATTCATTGATTTTCTTCCCGTTAGCCTTTGGTGGAGTAATTCCGGTGAAACAACTCATGATTATGATGGGTATTCAAATTGTACTGAAGTCTATGTATGAGGTAATTATCCTTCCGGTTACTATCAAGGTTGTTAATGGTATTAAGAAGATTGAAGGAACGGATGTTTACGATCAGGATATATCTTATAATATATTGAAGGTAAAAGACATTTGATCCATGAACCATTCCGCAGTAGTTTTATTCAGTGGTGGACAAGATTCTACCGCTTGCCTTTTTTGGGCAAAGAAACATTTTGAGAAAGTTTATGCAGTTAGCTTTCTATACGGACAGAAGCACGCTAAAGAAGTAGGTCTGGCACAGCGTATAGCCAACAATGCCGGAATTGAATTTCATATCCTCAATTCGGATTTTATTGGCGCATTGGGAAACAATTCCTTGACTAATACTGCTGTGAAAATGGATGAGGTTATTCCGGATGGTGGATTGCCGAATACATTTGTGCCCGGTAGAAATCTTTTCTTTTTGAGCATTGCAGCTGTATTTGCCCGCGAAAGAGGAGTGCACAACCTGGTTACCGGAGTGTCTCAAACAGATTATAGCGGATACCCCGACTGTCGGGATTCTTTTATAAAATCAATGAATGTAACGCTTAATCTGGCAATGGATTATCAATTCGATATCCATACTCCATTAATGTGGTTGAATAAAGCCCAAACATGGGAACTGGCCGATGACCTGGGAGTTTTTGATTTAGTAAGAAATGAAACGCTTACCTGCTATAATGGTGAAATGGGAGATGGTTGTGGGCATTGCCCGGCATGTACGCTTCGCCGCCGGGGACTGGAAGAATACCTAAGAAAGAAGGGAGTAAAGTGAGGTATCGCTTTGTTAGGAGGTAAAGTAAAAGAATTAAACTATAAACAAAAAACAATACAATCAAATGGAATTATCTCTATTAGGAAATAAAACGGTATATAAGCAAGATTACGCTCCCCAAGTATTGGAAGCATTTGAAAACAAGCATCCCGAAAATGATTATTGGGTACAATTCAATTGTCCGGAGTTTACCAGTCTGTGCCCAATAACCGGTCAGCCAGACTTTGCTGAGATACGGATTAGCTATCTTCCTGACATTAAAATGGTAGAAAGTAAGAGCTTGAAACTTTATTTATTCAGTTTTAGAAATCATGGAGCTTTTCATGAAGATTGTGTAAATATTATAATGAAAGATCTTATTAAGCTGATGGATCCTAAATACATTGAGGTAACGGGCGTATTTACTCCACGGGGCGGTATATCCATATATCCGTATGCCAATTATGGTCGTAAGGGCACTAGGTATGAGCAAATGGCGGAGCATCGGTTGATAAATAGGGAGACTTGTTTCCGATGATAAGAAAAGGGCGGACATAAAGCCCGCCCTGTACCATTTGGATTACAAAATTTTAGTGTATTATTGAAGAATTTCCAGCATATTGAAGCATTTCGTTAGCTTCTCAATAGCGAAGTCTATCTGATCAATAGAATGGGTTGCCATCAATGAAAAACGTATAAGTGTATCTTCGGGAGAGCAAGCAGGAGGGATAACCGGATTAACAAAAACACCTTCGTCAAAAAGCATCTTTGTAACCATAAATGTTTTCTCCTGATCGCGTACATACAACGGAATAATAGGAGTTGCGGTATTGCCTATCTCAAACCCAAGATCGCGGAAGCGTTTTAAAGCATAATGAGTATTGTCCCATAAATTTTGAATACGTTCGGGCTCATTCTGCATTATATGCAATGCTGTACGTGCTGCGGCAACAGCTGCGGGTGTAGCACTTGCGCTAAATATATACGAACGGGAATTGTGTCGGAGGTAATTAATGATGGATTCATTGCCTGCTATAAAGCCACCTAATGAAGCGAAAGATTTACTGAAGGTTCCCATTATGAGATCAACCTCTTTGGTTAATCCAAAATGATCACATGTTCCCCTTCCCTGATTTCCTAATACGCCAAGACCATGAGCTTCATCTACCATGATGCTTGCGTTGTATTTCTTTGAAAGACGAACAATCTCTGGTAAGTTGGTGATATCGCCTTCCATACTGAAAACACCATCTACAACAATTAGTTTAACCGATTCCGGTTTACACTTTTGCAATTCTTTTTCAAGAGATTGCATATCGTTGTGCTTAAATTTTAAAGCAGTGGAGAATGAAAGCCGTCTACCTTCAACTATTGAAGCATGATCCAGTTCATCGCAGATAATGTAATCTTCACGACCCGTTACACATGATACAACACCAAGATTAACCTGAAAGCCTGTGGAATAAATGATTGCGTCTTCTTTACCAACAAATTCGGCAAGTTCTCTCTCTAATTCAATATGGATATCCAGCGTTCCGTTGAGAAAACGGGATCCGGCGCATCCGGTACCATATTTTTGGGTGGCTTCAATAGCCGCTTCTATAACTTTTGGGTGATTCGTTAATCCCAGATAAGAATTCGAGCCGAACATCAACACTTTTCTGCCGCTCATTATTACTTCAGTATGTTGTTCGCTTTCTATACAACGAAAATAAGGGTAAACTCCTTTTGCTTTCACTTGTTGGGGAGCGTCATACTTTGCTAGCTTGTCTTGTAATAATCCCATCGAATTGTCGTTTAAAATAAATTCAAGTCTGTCTGCCATATAATACCATATAAATAACAAGTGGCAGTTGTTTCTACATTCTTTTAATACAAATTTAAAAATCGGGGCAAAGGTAATAAAATAAGTTGTTGACTGTTTTTTTTTAACAGAAAAACTTCAATTTTAGGAATTAACTGATATCTATACATGACAGTTTAGAGAAATGTATTACTTTTGTCAAGCGAATTGTATGTAAATTCAGAATATTTCTTAAGTAAGAATGAAAAAATTAATTTTCATAATAAATCCTATTTCCGGAACTCAAAACAAAGATTCTCTTGTGAAATTATTTGATGAAATAATGGATAAAAAGAGATTTTCCTGGGAGGTTATTTATACTGAAAGAGCCGGTCATGCAGTGGATATAGCCGCGCAAGCAGCTAAGGAAAATATTGACATTGTTGTGGCAGTAGGTGGTGATGGAACGATTAACGAAATTGCCCGTTCTTTAGTACATACAGATACGGCTTTGGCCATACTGCCATTAGGGTCGGGAAATGGATTAGCCCGCCATTTACAGATACCTTTGGATATCAAAAAAGCGCTGGAAGTGATAAATGAAGGTACTACGGAAAGTATTGACTATGGGAAGATGAATGGTACTACTTTCTTCTGTACCTGCGGGGTAGGATTTGATGCGTTTGTTAGTTTAAAATTTGCGGAAGCAGGTAAACGCGGACCTCTTACTTATGTGGAGAAAACGCTTCTCGAAAGCCTGAATTATAAACCGGAGACATATGAATTGGAGACCGAAGATGGTACTCAAAAGCATAAGGCATTTCTTATTGCTTGCGGAAATGCTTCTCAGTATGGCAATAATGCCTACATTGCTCCACAGGCTACGATTACAGATGGATTGTTGGATGTAACTATTTTGAAACCATTCACTGTGTTAGATGTTCCATCGCTGTCTTTCCAGTTATTTAATAAAACCATTGATCAAAACAGCCATATAACTACATTCAAATGTAAAAATCTTCGTATTCACCGATCAGATGAAGGAGTGGTGCATTATGATGGAGATCCGATAATGATGGGTAAAGAAATCAATGTAGAAGTGATAAATAAAGGATTAAAAGTAATCATTCCCGAGAAGAGTATAAAGCAAAATAAGGGGATGCTCGATAAAGCTTCAGACTACATAAATGGGTTACGGGCATTGAATGAGGCTGTTTTTAATGATATCACAACAAAAAACAAAGAATTCATTAAGAGACTTACCAAAAAAGAGTAATTTTGAAAAAAAATATATATATGTTTAGAACACATACATGTGGAGAATTAAGGATATCTGATGTGAATAATCAGGTGACCCTTGCAGGATGGGTGCATCGTTCTCGTAAAATGGGTGGAATGACTTTTGTTGATCTTCGCGACCGCTATGGTGTAACCCAATTGGTTTTTAACGAAGAAGTGAATGCGGAATTGTGCGATCAGGCTAATAAATTAGGACGTGAATTCGTTATTCAGATTGTTGGTACCGTAAACGAACGCTTCAATAAAAATGCAAATATTCCTACCGGAGATATTGAAATAATCGTATCGCAATTAAATATTCTCAACGCGTCTCTAACTCCACCTTTCACAATTGAAGATAATACTGACGGTGGAGATGATATCCGTATGAAATACCGTTATCTGGATTTGCGCCGTAATGCAGTTCGTGCTAATCTTGAACTGCGTCATAAAATGACCATCGAAATCCGTAGCTATCTTGATAAATTAGGATTTCTGGAAGTTGAAACCCCTGTATTGGTTGGTTCTACTCCTGAAGGTGCGCGCGACTTTGTTGTACCTTCCCGTATGAACCCCGGACAATTTTATGCTTTACCTCAATCACCTCAAATATTAAAACAGTTGTTGATGGTATCCGGCTTCGATCGTTACTTCCAGATTGTAAAATGCTTCCGTGATGAAGATTTACGTGCCGATAGGCAGCCGGAGTTCACCCAGATAGACTGTGAAATGAGTTTTGTTGATCAGGAAGATGTTTTGAATACCTTTGAAGGTATGTCTAAACACCTTTTCAAAACAATCTTAGGTATTGATATCGCAGCGCCTTTTCAACGTATAACATGGCATGATGCTATGAAATATTACGGAAGTGATAAACCCGACCTTCGCTTCGGAATGAAGTTCGTTGAGTTAATGGATATCATGAAAGGTCACGGTTTCCCTGTATTCGATGATGCGGCTTATATTGGTGGTATCTGTGCTGAAGGTGCGGCAATCTTTACCCGTAAACAGCTGGATGCGTTAACCGAATATGTAAAAAGACCTCAGATTGGTGCTAAGGGTATGGTATACGCTCGTATAGAGGCTGATGGTACTGTTAAATCCAGTGTGGATAAATTCTATACACAGGAAGTGCTACAACAAATGAAAGAAGTCTTTGGGGCTAAACCGGGCGATCTGATTTTGATCCTTTCGGGTGATGATGCAATGAAAACGCGTAAACAATTAAACGAACTTCGCCTGGAAGTAGGCAATCAGTTGGGTTTACGTGATAAGAATAACTTTGTATGCCTTTGGGTAGTAGATTTTCCATTATTCGAGTGGGATGAAGAATCAGGCCGTTTTATGGCAATGCACCATCCATTTACATCTCCTAAACCGGAAGATATTGGTTTGTTGGATACTGATCCGGGAGCCGTTCGTGCAAATGCTTATGATATGGTTATCAATGGTGTAGAAGTAGGAGGTGGGTCTATTCGTATTTATGATAGTGTCCTGCAAAACAAAATGTTCAAACTGCTTGGATTCACTCCCCAACGCGCGCAGGAACAATTTGGATTCTTGATGAATGCCTTCAAATATGGAGCTCCCCCACATGGTGGTTTAGCTTACGGCTTAGATCGTTTTGTTTCTTTATTTGCCGGGTTGGATTCAATTCGTGACTGTATCGCATTCCCGAAGAACAATTCTGGTCGTGATGTGATGCTGGATGCACCATCATTCCTTGAACCTCAGCAATTGGATGAACTTAATCTTAAGGTTGAAATTGATAAGGAGTAAGGAGTAAGGAGTAATCTAAAATAAGAGAAGGAAGACTTAATGCAACCCGGCATAAACCTTCCTTCTTTCACTTTTTCTCAAATCGCCTAATTTTCCCTGTGAAAAATAAGGGTTGTTGCTCCAATTGTTATAATATCCCCATCCTTAATCTGAATTTGGTCTTTTTCCTGTAAAATCTCATTCATTAAAAATGTTCCTGTTAAACTGGGAGCATCCCGCAGGGTGTGGATAATTTGCCCTTTCTTGTTGCGTTTAACATTGATTATACAGTGTCTTCTGTCCATACTCATGTCCCCGCTTTCAATAGGCTGATTAATAACTGTGCCTACACAGCGGCGCCCGATTGTATTCTCACCTTGTTTCAATGGAAGAATTTGTTTATAACCAAATACGTTTTCAACGACTACTAAGTATCCAAATTCAGACTGTTGCGTATCATTATCCGGATTTTCGTCTTTCCGCATGTCTTTCATCTTAGATTTACCAATGCGAATGCTAAATTGTTTTGAGCAGTGTTCGCATATAAAAACCAGAGATTGCCCTTCACTGTATTTGGTTTCGTCAAAAGATAGATAATTCTCACACTTTGGACAAAGGATTCTTTTCATTTAAAAATTTCTTATATTTCAAGCATCCAGGCATCTTTATAAGAATCTGCTTTACGCAATTCTTCTAGTTCCTTTTTTGCTTCATCTTTAGTTTTATAGGTTGCAATACTTACACGTATTTTTCCATCGGTGGTTATCATTTTGGCTCCTTTGTACCCTTTAGTCAGTAATTTATCAACCATATTTTTTGCATCAGCTTCATTTCTTACGCTGGCAATAATCAAATGGAATTCTTTCACTGCACCCTCTTTGGGTACTTTAATTTCCTTAGCGGGTATATTCTGATCTGCTTTAGCAATTGGTTGAGTTTTTTGTTGCGGAGCTTTAGTTTGAGTTGTACCAGCCTGGGTTATTAAAAGCGACTCATTTTTAATTTTCTCAAATAATTCTCCGGGAAATACATTAGCATAGCTTTGCTTTTCTACATATGTATTTTCAATAGGAGTGGATACAAGGAAGAACAAAACAATTGCCGCAGCTACAGCCGCTACATTTTTCCATGCCGTATTTATTGAGTAAGTTCTCTTTGGAGACGCAATTACTAATTCTGTTGACTGATGGTTTCTCTTTAATGATTTAATATCCTGAATGGCGAAAGAGTCTAACCCATATAAAGCAGGCGAATTAATTTTTTCCTCATAGGGTAAAAAGTGATAATTCTCATCCGATGAGTATTTTATTTCCCCAATAAATGGTAATTCTATTCTTCCTTCGTTATTAAGAATATTCCTAATCTCATTTATTTCGGTCTGTAGAATTTTATTGGCGTAATTATAATCTATCCCATATGTTTCCATATAAGATTGAATTAATAATCCATCATTCATAGTTAACTGAGGATTGAAGCCGATAACGCGAGCAGGTGGAACAAATAAATTTTGTTCCTTATTCCATTTTGCAGGTACATTGTGGGCTATGAAGCCGCCGAATTCTGGGATAACAACACAGTCATTTTCCAGAAGAAGGATTTCTAGATGTGAGGATAAGTGATTCATAATTGCAAATTTAAAGGTTTATTTGGAAATATAGCAATAAAAGAAAAAATTTGTTGTCAATTAATCAAAAAAAACTTTAATTGCATTTAGTATCAGAGTTTTAGAATAATATCTTGTCACTATTCCCTGCTGCTTATTCTATTGCATTTTTAAACATTTTGATAGTCCTGTAATTTCGTATAATTTTTTAATTGAAGTTTTATGTGCGAAAGATAAGCTATCTGAAAATTGCTCGAAATATTTTTAGGGGTCAAAGTTGGGTTAACTAAACGCCATTACTCCATAAATAGCAATTAATAGTGATTAAGTCCGATGCGTTATACCTACTATTAGTGATTGATTGGCTATCGATTTATTATGAACTTTGCAACGTTTTTTAACGGCAAAAATTCATATGGCATTGAAAACGACATTATTTAAACTATCCTTTATTCTAATCTCATTATTGCTTTCTATCATTGCATTTCCGCAGGGCGGAGAAACAATGATTTCGGGTAAAATCTTGTCTACAGAAAAGGAAATAATTGATTTTGCAACAGTTTATCTTAAAGATACCAACTATGGTGGAACAACCAATTCGGAAGGTATTTACCATATAAAAGCTCCCGCAGATAACTATACATTAGTAGTTTCTGCTATTGGTTATGAAACAAAAGAAATCAAGGTAAAACTTATTGGTGGCGAACGGATTAAGCAGAATGTCATCATATCCCAGGAAACCACTCAGCTAGATGAAGTACTGATAATTTCTAATGGTGTAAGCCGCCTGAAACGTTCTGCTTTCAATGCTGTAGCGATTGATACCAAAGCTTTGCAGAACACCACACAAAATCTTAGTTCCGCACTGGCGCAGGCTCCCGGAATGAAATTACGCGAATCGGGTGGTGTTGGATCGGATATACAGTTAATGATGGATGGATTTAGCGGTAAACACATCAAGGTATTTATAGATGGTGTACCGCAGGAAGGGGTAGGAAGTTCATTTGGATTAAATAATATCCCTGTTAATTACGCCGAGCGTATCGAAATATACAGGGGAGTAGTACCTGTTGGATTTGGAACTGATGCAATTGGTGGGGTTGTCAATATCATCACGAAGAAGAATCAGGCAAAATGGTTTCTGGATGCTTCTTATTCATCTGGTTCTTTTAATACACATAAATCTTATGTTAATTTCGGACAGACATTCAAAAATGGTTTGACTTATGAGATGAATGCTTTCCAAAATTATTCGGATAATAGCTACTGCATTGATACTCCCATATTTGACTTCGAACAGGGCGGAACCAATAAAGATAAAATAGAACATATAAAACGATTTCATGATAATTATCATAATGAAGCCATTATTGGCAAAATCGGAATTGTTAATAAAAAATGGGCTGATCGTTTAATGCTGGGTTTCACTTATTCACGTATGTATAAAGAAATACAAAATGGCGTAAGGCAGGAAATAGTTTATGGTGATCGTCATCGTAAAGGATATTCGGTTATGCCTTCTTTAGAGTATAGCAAACGGGATTTGCTTGCAAAAGGATTAAATGTTATGTTAACGCTGAACTATAATAAGAATATGACAAATGTTATTGATACTTCTTATTATAGATATAACTGGCGGGGCGAAAGAGAGAAAAAAGTTCAACCGGGCGAACAATCCTATCAGAATCTTCGGTCTGACGATGATAATTGGAACGGAACCTTTACAGCCAACTATCGTTTAGGAAGAGCGCATTCTGTTACATTAAATCATGTTACCAATTTCTTTGAACGCTCAAGTAAATCACTTCTGTCGGCTAACACAGAGGCATATGCCATCTCACAAGAAACACGCAAAAACATCAGTGGACTTTCTTACCGGCTTATGCCTTCCGAAAACTGGAATTTATCAGCATTTGGAAAATATTACGATCAGTTTATTGCCGGACCAATTGCCACATCGGGCACGCAAGATAAATTTGTTCGTACTACAGGTTCTGTAAGTGCAATGGGATATGGAGCAGCAGGAACCTATTTTATTATGAAAGGTTTGCAGGCTAAACTCTCTTACGAAAAAGCCTACCGTTTACCTACCAACGAAGAAATGTTTGGTGATAATGACCTTGAAACCGGAAACATAGTATTAAAGCCCGAAAAGAGTGATAATATTAATCTTAATATTAGTTACAACGAAATATTCGGGAAACATTCTGTATATGTTGAAGGAGGGTTGATTTATCGTGATACTAAAGACTATATAAAGCGTAAAATCCAAACCCAAAGCGGTGTGTCATCCGGTGGATACGAAAACCATGGCCGTGTAGAAACTAAAGGGTATAACATAGGTGTGAGATACGGTTTCGCTAACCGGATAAGCGTGGGCGGGAATTTTACCCAGATGAATGCCCGGAATAAAGTGAAAACCATATCAGGAGATTCGGAACAGAGAAATGCATATTATGGTGTAAGAATGGAGAATGTTCCCTATCAGTTTGCTAATTCGGATATTACCTTTTACTGGCGTAATCTGGTGAAGAAAGGAAATGTACTCGCTCTTACTTACGATAATTTGTATATGCATAGTTTTCCGCTTCGCTGGGAAAATGTGGGGAACAGAGAATCAAAGTCTATAGTACCAACACAATTCTCACACAATTTATTAGTTTCGTACAGTATTCTAAACGGACGTTATAATCTGTCATTCGAATGCCAAAACTTTACTGATGAAAAGCTATACGACAATTTCAGCTTGCAGAAAGCCGGAAGAGCTTTTTATGGAAAACTAAGAATTTATCTGGGAAGATAATATTAAGATCTTTCTTTTTATCAATAACCAAATATAAATAAATATGAAGAAATTATTTTTATTGAAAGCCTTTGCCATTGTTGTGATGGCAGGATGTGTTTTTACTGCTTGTAGTGATGATCCTGAAAATACTGATCCGGTAGATCCGGTGGAAAATATTTCGGAAGCATATATTGTGGCTGCCGGAGTTGGTGATGCAAATTATCTATTAGCTACAGATAAACTTTCAGAAGGTTCAATATCGGTTAAAGGTAATGGATTGGAAACCGAAAGTGTATCGCAATGGGTTTTTCATGGAGGTAAATACATGTATCGTTTAGTGTATAATCAAGCCGGAAAGGGCACTACCTCTTCGTATGTACTAAATAACGAAGGTAAAATTAAAGAACGCAGTTATACTTATCAGATTAGTCGTTATACATCTTATGGTACTTACAACGATTATATTATTACCTCATCTACCGGTAGTATGGGTAAAGAACATGCTGATGAGAACGGTTTTGAACCGAAAGGTTTCCTGTTTTCTTATCTCGATGTACCTAATGAGAAATCTTCTACCAATACCACAGCCATCTCTGCCGAAAACTATCTGAGCAATGGAGAATTTGTTACATTAGCGGGTATTCTTCAGGTAAAGAACAAAATCTATTCTGCACCTATACCAATGGGGCTAAGCCAGTACGGCGTAAAAGCAAACAATGGTAAATATGTAATACACCCGGAGTTAGTAACAACAGAAGCCGGAGGTAGTAACAGTAGTACTTATGAAAAAGGTGAATTGCAATGGACACAATATCCGGATGAAGCATGGATTGCAATCTATAACGATGAAAAATTTCAGAATCCGAAATTGATTAAAACAGATAAAATTAGTTATGCGTGTGGTCGATTTAAATCACAATATTATCAAACAACATGGGCTGCCGATAATGGAGATGTGTATGTTTTCTCGCCTAGTTATGCCAAAACAATGAAAACTGAAGTACAGCGTACAACAAAACCAGCCGGCGTTGTGCGGATAAAAGCCGGTACTGAAGAATTCGATGCCAATTATTATTTTAATATTGAAGAAGTAACTAATGGTAAGTCATTTTTGCGCTGCTGGCATATTACAAAAGATTATTTCTTGTTGGTTATGTACGACAGACCTCTAACAGAGACAGGCTTTGTTGGCACAGAACTTGCAGTATTCAAAGCAGAAGATAAGAAACTGACATATGTTACAGGTATTCCTTCAAAAGAAGTAATGACAGATTTTGGTAATACGCCATATACCGAAGATGGTATGGCTTATATGCCGGTTACCACTAATGATGGAAATGACCCTGCTATTTATGTTATTGATCCGGTAAAAGCTACTGCTGCTAAAGGTTTTACAGCTTCAGGCGCTGGTAAAATATCTGGAGTTGGTAAACTAAAAAATGAATGAGAAAGTTTTTTGCTAAAATACATCTATGGTTATCAATACCTTTCGGTTTTATTGTTGCAATCGTGTGTTTCACAGGAGCAGTTTTGGTATTTGAAACAGAAATACAGGAATTACGTAACCCTTCCCATTATTTTGTAAAAGAGATTAAGGGAGAACCGCTTCCACTGGATGTTCTTATAAACTCTGCTATTCAACAACTACCAGACTCTATAAAAGTAAGTGGTATACGTATTACTCCCGATTCGAAGCGTACTTATCGGGTAGTAATACCGGGAAAGAGAGCAGGAGCTTTCATTGATCCGTATACCGGAAAACTAACCGGAGTGGACTACGGGCAGGGTTTCTTCATGCAAATGGAACGGATACACCGTTGGTTGTTTTCCGAATATAAAAGAGATGGAAACTTTTCCTGGGGAAAGGCTCTTGTTGGATATTCTTGCCTGGTATTGGTAGTTATCCTTATTAGCGGTATTATAATCTGGATTCCACGGAGTAAGAAAGGATTAAAAAATAGATTGAAGATCAAAACAAATAAAGGTGGATTCCGCTTTTGGTACGATTTACATGTTTCCGGTGGCTTTTATGCAACGCTATTCTTACTTGTTTTAACATTAACAGGACTAACATGGTCTTTCGGTTGGTATCGCACTGCTTTTTTTAAAACTTTTGGTGTAGATATTAGTCAAACCCAAGGACACCCGCATGCCGCAACTGATTCCGAATCTAAAGGTAAGAAGAAAAAAAGTACAGACTATACAAAATGGACGGATGTAATGACCACATTGCAAAGTAAATACTCGGATTATAATTCAATTACCATTCAAGACGGTTCGGCCACTGTTTCTACCGCTAAATATGGAAATACCAGAGGTAGCGACAGGTATTTATTTGATCCGGAAACGGGCAATATTACGGCAATCCAGTTGTATAAAGATTTATCTAAATCCAGTAAGATACGAGGTTGGATATATTCTGTACATGTTGGTTCATGGGGTGGTATTACAACAAGAATACTATCCTGTTTGGTGTCATTGCTGGGAGGAGTATTTGCTATAACCGGATATTATTTCTGGATTAAAAAGAAAATGAGGAAACGGAGATAAACGAAAAATCTTCCGCGTGGCATCCTTTATTTCGCAAATTTAATACACACCGGCATACTTAGTTTAATTTCCTTTCCGGTATTCTTCACCATTCCCGTTTCCAAATTTCTTTCGAAAATCTGAATAACATTATCATCTCTGCATGCCACCAGCAGATATTTGCCATTAGGGGTAATAATAAAGTTACGTGGATGCACACCGGTCAATTCGTATCCTATCTTTTTTACCATACCATTATCATGGTTTACCCCGAAAATGGCTAAGCCATCTGCTTTCAGTCTGTTTGTTGCATATACAAATCTCCCATCGGGGCTTACGTGGATATCAGCACTCCCTTTTGCATTCATCTCATCGGCAAAAACTGTTTGTATTTCTTTTAGATTACCATTGTTATATTCAAATACTGTTATAGTGCCTTTTATTTCACTTATTAAATATGCATATTTTCCATTAGGAGCAAAAGTTAAATGGCGAGGCCCCGATCCGGGCTTAATCTTATAGCCGTGGGGATTTCCTATCGGCAGTAATTTTTGTTTGTTTTCTGCATTCGCTCTCTTATTAACTACCATTTTATATACATAATCAACCCCTAAATCATCGGCAAATAAGTAATTACCTTCCGGACTGAATTGCACGCAATGTAAATGTGGGGAAGTCTGACGATCGGTATCAGGTCCTGATCCATTGTAAGTAACAATATCAGATGCCGGCAAAACTTTACCATCTTTTCCTATTGGAAAAGCAGCAATACTTCCACCACTATAATTAGCAGCCACTACATGCGTGCCGTTTGTTGTTATGTAACATGGGTCTGCCCCCATGGCCGGTTCTTTATTGATGAAATTCAAAGTACCGGAGCTTTTATCGAAGCTGAATGCATTCACAGCTTCTCTACCATCCCCATGTTCACTAACAGCATAAACATATTTGTTATCATCGGATATAGTAAGATAAGAAGGATTCGAAACTTCTGCATTGCTCAATGCAACAGTCTCCCCGGTTTCCTGATTGAAACGATAAGTATATATTCCTTTACTTTCTCCGTTGGTATATGTACCAACAACCATTGTTAATTCTTTCTCCATCGGTTTTTCTTTTTGTGCACAGGCTAATAAAACAGTGGCTGCGGCAAAAATACAAATGAGATTTCTAATCATAAGTGTATAATATTAATGTTATTACAGGGGTAATTTCCCGTATAGTGGATAATTTATTTATCCAACAGGTTGCCAAAATTAAAGTAAAATTTCTACGATACCAAAGGAAAACTGCCTTTGAATTTGAGATATTTATCGATACCGGCAATAACACCTACATTATACCGGCAAAACCTGCGTTGTACTGGCATGCTCTAAACACGATGAAAAGTAAATCTATACAGGAGGTTTTTGACGAAAAAGTATTATAAAAATGTCATAAATGTCATAAGTGTCAAAGTGTCATTTTGGGTTTATGATTATCGGATAGATAGAATAAATAATTTTAAAATACTAGTAACCAATAACTCGTAACTCATAACTAATGATTATCTTTGTACCGAAATGAACAGCTAGAGGAGTTTAGCTGTTCATTTTATTCAATCCGTTACTGGATTATCTGGGGTTGACTGGATTTGACAGCGGGCAGAAATGGTATGTAAGCATGCAGTGCGTCAGTGATTTGCACTTAAATCTCAGTTACTAAAATTTTATCTGGCGAAAATAACTACGCTTTCGCTGCGTAATCGAATCATAGTAGATTAAGCTTAATTCCGGTACTAGGTGCTGGAACGAAACATCACTCGGAGGCTGTTGCTCCGAAGCAATCCGATCAAGTGGTGCAGTAATATCGGGGATAGTTTGCAGTGGCCTCGCATTGTGAATGAAAACTTAGAGGATAAGGCATGGGTTGATGGCTTTGGTTCTGCTCATGTTCGAAAATTTAGGCAAAGATAAGCATGTAGAAAGCTTATGGTTTCCTCGTTTGGACGAGGGTTCGATTCCCTCCAGCTCCACCCGAGCGGGTTTAAACAAACTCTAATAGAATGAAAAAGCCCCTATAAATAGCATTATAGCTATTTTATAGGGGCTTTTTCTTAGTTGTCAATATCCCATTGGTATAAAAGAAAAGCCGGAGTTAACCGGCTTTGTTCTAATATTATTGATTGCTCTTCCTATTTGTTAAATTTTGGAAATCATCAAAATACTTTTGTATACGCTCTAATTGAGAGCGAGTAATGTTATTAAAGATGAAGAGACTCTTCGTCTCATTTATTCCATGATTAATAATTAAATCACCAAAAGAAGTGTTCATGAAAAGCGTAGGAACCGAATCGACATCTTTCATGTCAATAAGAATCTTATTCCCGCTTTCAATAGCCTTCTCTGCAATACCATATAAAACATATCCTCCTTCAGGATACGTTCTATCTTTCAAAATTTCTTTTAATACTACATTCACGGTCATATTTTTTATCCTACATTAACTCCTGATATAAATTCCTCAATTTCAAAACCTGATGTTGAAAAATCAAGGTAAATCAAAGTTCCTTGAAAATCAAAATCTAAAGGGTAAACTTTAACTGTTTTTTTGTTAGGATGGCATAAAAGCAATCCCTTATTACTAACGATTCTCAATATATCATTGTTCGATAGGTTAAGAATTTAATTTGCTATCCAGATTCTCTAATTGGGAGGGAAGAAGTTTCGTTTTTTTGCCTCTGCAAGTGTTTTTTACTCTTTTGTCTTGCGCGAATTGGAATAAGGCACTACGTATTGTGTCCGATATTCTGCCGGAGCACATCTTCAAAAGAGAATCATTACGTAATAAGTCACAGTCATCTCCGTCTTTATAATCGGCGGCAATTAGAAAGATGCGTTGGCTAAGCATCTCTTCATGACTATGTTGTATAAGGTGAGGAGTCTGAGTATCTTTCAAGCAACTTGTAGGCCGACTGATAAAACCGATGCGCCGGTCAAACTCATGAAACAACGTTAAACCGCCCTGCGAAGACAAATCTGAAGTCAAAAAACTAATTTCTACTTTTTTGGAATTAACAGCACTTAGTGAGAATTACTTATTGAAAAGATCGTTTTGTGTGATATTTTTTGTATGTTTGTTCATGAAAAGTCCTTTTTTAATTTCTTTTTTGTTTGCTACCATAAGGATATTTAAAGCTCTTCTAATAAGCAAGATAAAAGGATTTTTATTTTTTAGTGTGAATA
>DAIMFE010000073.1:0-16832 GCA_036724805.1 Bacteroides sp. | reverse complement strand
TTTAATAAATCAAATATTTGTATTTAATACTAACGGAAAAGAGTTTTATTGTACTTTTGCCAACTTATATATCGTAAATAAAAACATGAATCAATATATTTTTCCCAACGGACTTAGGGTTATCCATAAACCACTGATATCAAAGGTGGCCTATTGCGGATATGCAATTGATGTAGGAACCCGCGATGAAATGGAGAATGAGCACGGAATGGCTCATTTTGTTGAACATCTTATTTTTAAAGGAACAAAGAAACGGAAAGCGTGGCATATATTAAATAGGATGGAAAATGTAGGTGGCGATCTTAATGCCTATACTAATAAGGAAGAAACAGTGGTTTATTCTGCATTTTTAGTTGAACATTTTAGCCGAGCGGCCGAACTGCTTACCGATATTGTTTTCCATTCCGTGTTTCCACAACCCGAAATAGAAAAAGAAGTAGATGTTATTATTGACGAAATAAACTCTTATGAGGACAATCCATCGGAGTTGATTTTCGATGAATTCGAGGATTTGATATTTCTTAATCATCCATTAGGGCACAACATACTTGGTGAGCCTGAAACACTGAAAGGATTTAGTACAAAGGATTTTGTAGCTTTTACTTCCAGGTATTATCACCCATCCAATATGGTGTTCTTTATTCTGGGTAATCTCGATTTCAAAAAAATTATTAAAGAAATAGCAAAGCTAACTTCGGATATTCCGGCAGTTGAAGTAAAAAGCAACAGAATCCCACCACCCGAATACGCTGCGCGGCATTTAATTGTAGACAAACAAACGCATCAGGCGCATATTATGATTGGTAACAGAGGTTATAACGCTTATAATGATAAACGAACCGCTCTTTATTTACTTAATAATATTATTGGCGGTCCGGGTATGAATAGTAGATTGAACATCTCGTTGCGCGAAAAGAGGGGATTGGTATATAACGTGGAATCCAATCTTACATCTTATACGGATACTGGTGAATTTTGCATTTATTTTGGTACCGACCCCAATGATGTAAACAAATGCTTGGCTTTAACGTATAAAGAATTAGCACGGCTACGAGATAAAAAGATGACGTCTTTGCAGCTCGCGGCCGCTAAAAAGCAGTTGATAGGACAAATTGGAGTTGCTTCCGATAACAATGAGAATAATGCTTTGGGAATGGCTAAAGCTTATCTGCATTATAATAAATATGAAACCGGAGGAGCGCTGTTCAAACGAATAGATTCTCTTACAGCAGAGGTTTTGTTGGAGGTTGCCAACGAGATGTTTGCGGAAGATCAGCTATCAACCCTTCTTTATAAATAGACCTACCATTTAGTAAATGGTAAATTTTTATATATCTTTGTTTTGTTTATGGAAGATAACTTTGATATAAGAAACCAGAGGCTTAGCAATAAGGAAAAAGAATATGAGAATGCCTTGCGACCATTGGAGTTCAATGATTTCAGCGGGCAGGATAAGGTTGTAGAAAATCTCCGTATATTTGTACAAGCAGCTCGTTTAAGGGGAGAAGCTTTAGATCATGTGCTCTTGCACGGGCCACCGGGGTTGGGAAAAACAACTTTATCCAATATTATTGCCAACGAACTTGGAGTTGGATTTAAAATAACATCCGGCCCTGTTCTTGATAAGCCCGGTGATTTAGCCGGATTGTTAACAAGCCTGGAGGCTAATGATGTGTTGTTTATTGATGAAATCCATCGATTATCTCCTGTCGTTGAAGAGTATCTTTATTCTGCAATGGAAGACTACAGGATTGATATTATGATTGATAAAGGGCCATCGGCGCGAAGTATTCAAATAGATTTAAGTCCGTTTACTTTAGTGGGTGCTACCACCCGAAGCGGATTGCTTACAGCACCCCTGCGTGCCCGCTTTGGAATCAATCTTCACTTAGAATATTATGATGATGATGTTTTAAGTGGTATTATTAAACGCTCGGCAAATATTTTAAATGTGCCCTGTTCTTTTCAGGCATCAAACGAAATTGCTTCCCGAAGTCGCGGAACCCCTCGTATTGCAAATGCCTTATTGCGCAGAGTGAGAGACTTTGCACAGGTAAAAGGTTCCGGTTCTATTGATACCGAAATAGCAAAGTTTGCTTTGGAGGCATTAAATATTGATAAGTACGGATTAGATGAAATAGACAATAAGATACTCTGTACTATTATTGATAAGTTTAAAGGCGGTCCGGTAGGTCTTACTACCATAGCTACCGCTCTGGGTGAAGATGCCGGAACAATAGAAGAAGTTTACGAACCTTTCCTTATTAAAGAGGGGTTTTTAAAACGTACACCCCGCGGGCGGGAAGTTACGGAACTTGCCTATAAGCATTTAGGGCGTAGTCTTTACAACAGAAGTCAAAATACGTTGTTTGATTGACGATGAAGCAAAGTACGATTTACGATTGGGATTACCTTATATAAAAAGATAAAGTTATGCCCTATTGCAATCGTAAATTTATAAATGAATAAAATCGTAAATCGATAAATATAGAGATGTCTAATCTAAAGTCACTAGCAAAAGATACGGCTATTTATGGTTTAAGTAGCATCATTGGTCGTTTTCTTAACTATCTGCTGGTACCTTATTATACAATTAAGTTTACCGCAGAGTCGGGTGGATATGGAATTGTAACGAATATCTATGCCATGGTGGCATTTGCCATGGTTTTACTTACCTACGGAATGGAAACCGGGTTCTTCCGGTTTGCTAATAAGGAGGGTGAAAATGCAGAAAAGATATACTCCACCATTTTAATGTCGGTGGGCAGCACTTCACTTCTTTTTACGTTCCTTAGTTTTGCTTTTCTGCCTTTCCTGTCTTCTATTCTGGGGTACGGCAATCATCCCGAATATATAGGTATAATGGCCATTGTTGTAGCAATGGATGCGTTTCAAACCATTCCCTTTGCCTATTTGCGCTATAAGCAACGCCCCATTCGCTTTGCTATAATTAAATTTGCAGGAATATTTACCAATATATTTTTCAATATATTCTTTTTGTCTGTTTGTTCCCGGATACACTCGTTCTCGCCCGAATTAATATCATGGTTCTATAATCCTCATTATGGTGTTGGATATGTTTTCATTTCGAATTTATTATCCTCATCGCTGTTAATGATCTTTTTAATACCCCAGCTAAGAGGATTTAAATATGTATTTAACCGTGTATTGATGAAGCAAATAGTTACCTACTCTTTTCCTCTTCTCATTCTCGGATTAGTTGGTATTCTGAATCAAACAGTAGATAAAATGATCTTTCCTTTTGTATATCCCGATAAAGAACAGGCCAATGTGCAATTGGGGATTTATGGCGCGGCTAGTAAAATAGCTATGATTATGGCCATGTTAACACAGGCTTTCAGGTATGCCTATGAGCCGTTTGTTTTTGGTAAGAGTAAAGAAAAGGATAACCGGAAAACATACGCGGACACGATGAAATACTTTATCATATTTGCCCTTTTAGCCTTTTTGGCAGTAACATTTTACATTGATATCCTAAAATATCTCTTAAGAGATAGAAATTATTGGGAAGGGCTTCGGGTTGTTCCGATTGTTATGGCTGCCGAAATACTCATGGGAATTTATTTCAACCTCTCTTTTTGGTACAAACTAATAGATGAAACCCGGTGGGGAGCGTATTTCTCTCTGATTGGATGTGTTATTATTGTAGCTATAAATATTGTCTTTATTCCCATATTTGGATACATGGCATGTGCATGGGCAGGAGTGGCCGGATACGCTGTAATCACAGTTCTTTCTTATATGTTAGGACAAAAAAAGTATCCGATTGAGTATAATTTGAAGGCAATATTCGTCTATATATTACTGGCAGCATTATTATATACCCTCTCACAGCTGGTGGTTCCGGAAAATATGGTCTTGCGTCTTGCTTTCCGCACTATGCTTTTGGTGATTTTTATAGGCTATATAATAAAAAAAGACATGCCATTGAAACAAGTACCAATTGTAAATCGTCTTCTTAAGAAGAAAGCGTAAAATTAAACAATCCGAAAGATGAAAAAACTAATCGCTTCCTTGCTTCTTATCATTGGAGTAGCTTCGGCAAATGCCGATGAAGGAATGTGGATGCTGGGTAACCTGAATAAGAAAACCCGTAATACCATGAAAGAGATGGGCTTAAAGATGCCCGCCGACAAGTTATACAGTCCCAATAAAACATCACTTACCGATGCGGTTGTTAGTTTCGGTGGCTTCTGTTCCGGAGTAGTGGTTTCGGAAGATGGACTGGTGTTTACCAATCATCACTGCGGATTTAGCGCCATTCAACAACATAGCTCTATTGAAAGCGATTTATTGGGAGATGGTTTTGTTGCGCGTACCCGTAATGAGGAATTGCCAAACCCGGAATTATACGTTCGTTTTCTTTTGAGAACAGAAGATGTAACATCGCGAATCCTCAAAAACGTGAACAATGAAATGAGCGAGAAAGATAGAAGCGCCATCATAGATTCCCTTAGGTATCAAATTCAAGACGAAGTATATAAGAAGGATTCTACGTTGGTGGCAATAGTAGATACTTATTATGGTGGAAATGAATTCTGGCTATCTGTTTATCAGGATTATAACGATGTGCGTTTGGTTTTTGCTCCCCCTTCTTCTGTAGGAAAGTTTGGATGGGATACCGATAACTGGGTGTGGCCACGCCATACGGGTGATTTCAGTGTATTCCGGATTTACGCGGGCAAGGATAACAAACCGGCCGATTATTCTACGGAAAACGTTCCCTATAAAGCAAAAAAGTTTTCTCCGATATCGTTAAAGGGATACAATGAAGGTTCTTTCTGCATGACATTGGGCTATCCCGGTGCTACGGACCGCTATTTATCGTCATTCGGAATAGAGGATAAAATGTATGGCATGAATCAAGCGCTTATTGATATGCGTGGCGTTAAACAGGAAATATGGAAGAAAGCAATGGATGAAAATAAGGAAATCCATATTAAGTATGCTTCTAAATACGATGAGAGTTCCAATTATTGGAAGAACAGTATAGGAACTAATAAATCCATTATCGACTTGAAAATCCTCGAAAAGAAACGCGAAATGGAAATGGCATTGCTACGATGGATTCAGCAAAATCCTTCCGAAAGTGAACAATTGCTCCATCTGTTAACTTCTCTCGAATTGAATTATAAAGCAGCGCGCGAAGCAAATCGTGCTCTTTATTACATGGGAGAAGCTTTCGTCAATGGGCCTGAATTGATTCTTCTTTCGTTGGAAATTATGAACTTTGACTATGGCGCATCCGAGAAAGAAATAACAGCGAATTTCAGGAAGATAATCGAGAAGTACCAGAATATGGATCCGGATATCGATAAAAAAGTATTCCTTGCCATGGTTAAGGAATACCGCGCTAAAGTAGACTCTGTGTATCTGCCCGATTTCTATAATGCCATAACTACAGAATATAATGGAAATGATGAAGCATTTGTGGATAGTTTATACGCTAAAACAAAACTCGATTCTCCACTTGGTTTAAGGTTACTCGTTGATCCGGCTGTCAATTATAACCTGTTCGATGATCCGGCTGTGAACATTGCTATCGATATTCTTTCCAAACTGTTTGAGATGAATCAGAATACAATGGCAGCTAACGAAAATATCGGCCAATACGAAAGACTATATAACTCTGCCGTAAGAAGAATGTATGCTGATAAGAATTTCTATCCCGATGCCAATTCAACCATGCGGTTAAGTTTTGGTACTGTGCGCGGCTATACTCCTTTCGATGGCGCCGCTTACGATTACTATACCACCGCGCAAGGAATTATCGAAAAAGCCATTGCGCATTATGGTGATCGTGATTTTAGCGTTCAACCGGAATTAATACAGCTTCTTTCTTCTTATAATGAATATGGAAGATATGCCGATAAAAACGGAGATATGAGTGTTTGTTTTATTTCCGACAACGATATTACAGGCGGAAACTCGGGTAGCGCAATGTTTAATGATAAAGGAGAATTACTGGGGTTGGCTTTCGATGGAAACTGGGAAGCAATGAGCAGTAACTTTCGCTACGAGCCCGCTTTGCAACGCTGTATTGGTGTGGATGTGCGCTATATGCTGTTTATTATGGATAAGTTTGGGAAGGCGGAGCACCTGGTAAATGAGTTGAAAATAATGAATTAAGACTTTTGCAGTACCAGCAAAGCCTCCGGCCCCATATTAAAAAGCAAATCAATAATACTTAAGTTGGGCAGAAAGCCATGTTTGCCTTCAAATACCTGATAATAAGGAATTACCTGAAACTCCGCATCAACCAATGCGGAGTTTTTTTTAGGATGAATAGCATCTCGGAAATCGCATTCGTTACCTGCGAATCCGGTTTTATATTCTTCTGTTCTTTTAATCTCGGTATCAATACCAATCAGGTTGCAGATTAAATGGCACAACTGCTCATTATAATCGGCCAGGAAAGTATATTTATCCTCATAGAAAGGACGGAAATCATCCTTATAATACTCATAAAACGGAGTGTTGTTATAAGCAGATTCTATTGCATTCCAATGAAGATGGCGCCAATTACCATGGTCGGAAATGCGGATATCTTTCATTGCGCACTTCAGTGTTTCGGGGCGTACTATAGGAATGGATAAAGGAAGAATACCATTTGGGCTGGCAATATTACAACGATTCCGATAAGTTTGCTTCATATAATGGTCGCACTGCTCAATATATACCTTACTGTAATGTAGTAATTTACTGTAATATTCTACCGGAGCGAGATAGGCCGAACTTAAATAAGCAATCTTATCAGACATGTTTTTAGATAGCTTTCAACCGATTAGTGTACCATCTTGAATAACCTTTTCCAACGAATCTTTCCATCGAACCAGCCACGGTCTTTGTCCAGAGATAGCCAGACAATGATAGGCTTACCTACAACATGGTCTTCGGGTACAAATCCCCAATAGCGAGAATCGGCCGATTTGTGACGGTTGTCTCCCATCATCCAATAATAATCCATTTTGAAAGTGTAGGTGTCTGTTTTTTCGCCGTTTATATAGATTCCATCGGCGCGTTGCTCTAATGTATTGCCTTCATAAGCACGGATGCACCTTTCATAAATTGGCAGATTATCTTCCGTGAGGGTAAGTGTAGAGCCCTTGGCAGGTATCCATAACGGACCGTAATTATCTCTTGTCCAATTAGTATAAAGGTTTTGAGGATATACTTCTCCACGTGAAGTATCATCGGGCTCTCTAACTATTTTATAAACCAGTGCGGTATTAGCGGTAAGGGTTTCGTGCATTTTCTTTGTTAAAGGCAGGTAATATATCGGGTTCATGGCACCCTGCGCGTTTCTTCCATTAAGCCCTAACTGGCCAAAGTATAATCTGTATCCATCATTGCCGGGCATCATAACCTGGTCTTCTTTGCTGATGCCCAAGTCTCTGAACATCTTTTCGGTGATGTGTGATCCCGTGGTTTGCACGAAATAGTTAAACTGCAACCCTTCGGGATTCTCAAGAGGAGAATTGTTCACATATACCTGTCCGTCAATTGACTGGAAAGTGTCTCCGGGAAGTCCCACACAGCGTTTTACGTAATTCTCCCGGCGATCTACCGGGCGATAAACAATCTCTCCATAAGTGCGAGGGTTCGAACGTATCTGCTGGCTTCCTAAAGCATATATTCTATCGTATACGGCTTTTTGCTCCAAGCGAGTCATTGTATCCATGGCTGCCGGAAGTGGACTAAGTTGTTGTCCCAAGGCATAAGACAAAATATAAAAATCCGTGTGCTGCATTTTCAGCGGAACAGTATCTCCGGCTGCGAAGTTAAATACAACGATATCATTCAGCTTAACTTTGCCAAATCCCTTTACGCGTTTATAAGGCCATTGGGGCCAACTTAAATAAGATTTAGTATCTACCAACGGTAAAGTGTGCTGGGTTAATGGCATAGATAGTGGCGTATTAGGAACCCTGGGACCGTAACTAACTTTACTCACATAAAGAAAATCGCCCACAAGTAACGACTTCTCCAGCGAGGAAGATGGAATCTGGTAGTTCTGAAACAGATAAATGTTCACAAAATATACAGCTATCAGCGAGAATACGATGGCATCCACCCAGCTCATAACATCGCGTACGGTTTTGTTTTTTGATTTCTTCCAGAATGTCCAGGGTATAATCTTAGATATATATATGTCGAAAATAACAGGAACAAATATCAGTCCCCACCAACTTCGAATCCAAAGCAGGAACAAAAGATAGATTGCCAGCACTATAGAAAGCGTAATCCACTGGCGTTGAGTTGCTTTTCTCATGTGTTATTATTGTTTAAGCATTATTTTATTGGTAGTGCGATTCTGTAATTAATCACATTATAGATTAAATAATTATTGTAAAAACGGGAATAAGTCACTCATTCCCAGATAGCCTTGCTTATTCGCGGTAAACTCTGCGGCAAGCACCGCGCCCAAAACAAACCCGTTGCGGTTCTTGGCATCATGAGTTAGCGTAATACTGTCGGCGCCAGATTCGTAGCGAATTGAATGTATTCCAACCACTTCTCCCTCGCGGATAGATTCGATAGGAAGCTCATTTGCGGCTCCCGATTCGGCTTTTACCCATTTATCTTTCCTGTCGAGATTTTCCAGAATGCCTTCGGCAAGCGTAATAGCCGTACCGCTTGGAGCATCCATCTTATGTATATGATGCGTTTCGGCCATTGTAACATCATACTCGGGAAACCGGTTCATCACTTTAGCAAGATATTTGTTAATACCCGAAAAGATAGCTACCCCCAGGCTAAAATTAGATGCCCAAAAGAGTGTTTTCCCCTCTTCGTTGCACATGCGTTTTATTTCATCGCCATGTTCTTCCATCCAGCCGGTACTTCCCGAAACCAGTTTAACGCCGGCTTTAAAAGTTTTAATGTAGTTATTATAAGCTACTTTAGGATTAGTAAATTCGATAGCAACGTCGGCAGATTTAAATGCATCCGAATCAAAATCTTCCTGATTATCGATGTCGATTATACAAACAATCTCGTGTCCGCGATGCAGGGCAAGCTTTTCAATCTCCTTGCCCATCTTGCCATATCCTATTAATGCTAACTTCATATTGGCTCTATAAATATATTTATTTTACTTAATTTGACGCAAAGATAAGGAATTTGAAGGTTAAGTTACTACTTTTGTATATTAATAATAAGGAAGAGCCGTTAAATGGAACAATTGCTGCATTATGTTTGGAAACATAAGATTTTTCCGTTAAAAGAATTACAAACCGTTTCCGGTCAATCGGTTGAAGTCATCGATCCCGGATTAAACAATCACCATGCGGGACCGGATTTCTTTAATGCGAAAGTAAAGATTGATGGTACTTTATGGGTGGGAAATGTAGAAATACATACAGCATCGTCAGACTGGTTTAAGCACGGGCACGACAAAGATAAATCTTATGATTCCGTTATCCTTCATGTTGCCTCGGAAATAGATCGCGATGTTACCCGAACCACCGGCGAACCCATCTTGCAAATGCAACTAAGTTGTCCGGAATCCGTAAGTGCCCGGTATGAAGAATTGCGACAGGCCGAAATAAAGCCGCCCTGTTTCTCCATTCTCCCCAGTCTATCCAAACTTACAATACATTCATGGTTTAGCGCACTGCAAATCGAAAGGCTTGAGGAGAAAACCAAAGCGATAAAGAAACGTCTTACGGAATTAAATAACCATTGGGAAGATGCTTTCTTCATTACTTTATCCCGCAATTTTGGTTTCGGCATTAATGGAGACGCTTTCGAGGCATGGGCAAAACACATTCCATTCAGGTCGGTAGATAAGCACCGCAATAATTTGTTTCAGGTAGAGGCCATCTTCTTTGGGCAAGCAGGTTTACTTGAAGCAGACCTAACCGATGAGTATTTTCTGGAGTTGAAGAAGGAATATAACTACTTGAAACATAAGTTCCGGCTACAAAGAATAGAACCCGAGAAGTGGAAATTCTTAAGATTACGGCCCGGAAACTTCCCACATGTGCGAATAGCTCAACTGGCTTACTTCTATTTTAAGGGGCAATCTCTCTTCTCTAAAATAATGAGTGCGGAAACAATCGAAGAGGTTAAAGACATCTTAAGAACAGGAACATCACCGTATTGGGAAAACCATTACAACTTCAATAAAGTATCACCGGTTAAAGAAAAAAACTTAGGCCACGGGTCACTAAATCTGCTCATCATTAATACTGTAGTACCTTTCTTATATGCCTATGGGTTATATAAGGCCGATGAAAAACGCTGTTCGAGGGCAACAACTTTCCTTGAAAGCACAAAAGCAGAGAATAATTATGTAACCAAACGATGGGACGGCACAGGGTTGCCTGTATTTACAGCTACCGATTCGCAAGCATTACTGCAATTACAAAAAGAGTATTGCGATAAAAAGAAGTGTTTATACTGCCGTTTCGGTTATGAGTTTTTAAAAACAACTAAAACTTGATTTATGAGAACAACGCTTTTAACTATTGTTTTGTCATTATTTGCAGCAACATCGTTTATACATTCGCAAACAACTAAAGAAGATTTTAAAACTTTCCTCAATAAATTTACTTCAAGCGCATCGTTTCAATACGAACGGGTTAAATTTCCGTTAGACAATCCCATTATCTTACAGACAGAAGATGGAGAAGAAAAAGAATTTCCCTTCACCAAAGATAAGTGGCCGCTACTGGATAGTGACTCTTTTTACGAAGAAAGAGTAGAGCAGGCGGAAGGTTCTGTTTATGTGGCCAAATTTGTACTCAACGAACCAACGAAGAAAGAATTTGAAGCAGGTTACGAAGAATCTGAGATTGATCTTCGGGTAGTATTCGAACTGATGGATAACAAATGGTATGTAACCGACTGTTATAATGGCTGGTATAGCTTCGATTTGCCGGCTAAAGAATTAGATATTACTGTAGAAGAAGTGAAAGATATAAATGAAGACTTCATTAAGAAGTATCCTTGATGGTTAAAGATAGTAGAGTTTCACTTAAATGAAACTTCATTTTCTTTGTTGACACCCGGGTCTAAGCGCTGTTGAGATCCGGGTCTAAGCACTGTTGAGACCCGGGTGTCAGCACTCTTTAGACCCGGGTCTTAATAACCCTTAGACCCGGGTCTCAACAAAGAAAACCAACCTTGCTTCCCTATCAAAGAAACAATATAGAAGAAACAAACAAAGCATATATATAAAAGTTATGAATATCTCTCTCATTTTAGCAGTGTCCGAAAACAATGTAATTGGGCGCGATAATAAGATGCCCTGGCATCTATCTAACGATCTTAAAAGATTCAAATCGCTCACCACAGGGCATGCCGTTGTGATGGGAAGAAAAACATTCCAGTCGTTAGGGCGGCCGCTTCCCGGTAGAAAAAACATTATCATCACCCGTAATCCGGATTATCGGGCTGCGGGTTGCGAAGTGGCAAACTCAATAGAGAATGCCATACAAAAGGTGGAAAACGATACCGAAATATTTATAATCGGCGGTGGAGAAATCTATGCTCAAATGTGGGAGAAAGCGGATAAGCTTTATTTAACACGCGTACATACTATTATTGAAGGCGAAACTTCCGTTCCTGAAGTAACCACATATTGGAAAGAAATTAAAAAAGAATCATTTATCGCCGATGAAAAGAACGATTATGATTATACCTTCATAGACTATGTAAAAAATGAATAGTGATTGTTTATAAAAGAATGTTTATCTTTGCACTTTCAAAAATTAATCCATTATCCAAAATTATCCACATAGATGAAAGACTTTTTTAATGTCGTCCGAAAATTCTTATTGCCTTATAAAAAATACCTGTTCGGCGCTTTAACCCTAAATATATTATCCGGTTTGCTAAATGTAGTATCTTTTATGGCTTTAATACCCATTCTTACCATTCTTTTTCAGGCCGAAGAACTCAAAATTAAATATGAGTTAATGCCATGGAACTTCGATGGATTAAACTTGGATGGATTAAAAGCAATAGCCGAGAATAACTTTAACTATTATATAACTCACATGATGGAATATGAGGGGCCAATTGTTACCTTGATAATTATTGGTGTAGTTTTCATCATAATGACGTTATTTAAAACCGCCAGTTACTTCGGGTCGTCTGCCGTAATGATTCCGCTGCGTACCGGAATGGTGAGAGACATTCGCGTTGCATTATACCGAAAAATTATTCAGCTACCATTATCCTTCTTCTCCGAAGAGAAGAAAGGAGATATAATTGCCCGTATGAGTGGGGATGTAAACGAGGTAGATAGCTCCATAGGCAGCTCTTTGGATATGCTGTTTAAGAATCCGATATACATTTTCATCTATTTTCTAACGCTGATTGTTACCAGTTGGAAACTCACCATATTCACTATAATTGTTATCCCCGGCTTGGCTTGGTCCATGGGGGTTATTGGAAAAAAGCTCAAAAGTAAATCTTTATACGCGCAAGAGAAATGGAGCGACACAATGACGCAGGTGGAAGAAACCCTGGGCGGTTTGCGAATAATAAAAGCTTTCCTCGCTGAAAAGAAAATGGTTAACCGATTTGAGAACTGCACAAACGAATACAAGCGCGCGGTAGGAAAGGTTGCCACCCGGCAAGCATTAGCGCATCCGGTAAGCGAATTTCTGGGCACCGTTATGATAATCATTGTATTATGGTTTGGCGGCTACCTTATATTAAATGGTAGTAACGCGATAGATGCTCCAACATTTATCTTTTACCTTGTGATATTGTACAGCGTACTTAACCCTATAAAAGAATTTTCGAAGGCATCTTATAATATTCCTAAAGGAATGGCCTCTATGGAGCGTATCAATAAAATTCTTAATGCGGAGAACAAAATACTCGAATCTCCAAATCCTATACCGTTAAAAGAATTCAAAGACAATATTCATTTTAAAGAAGTTAGTTTCAGTTATGATGATAGGAGAATCATTTTACAAGATATAGATCTTACGGTACACAAAGGCCACACCGTAGCACTGGTGGGGCAATCCGGCTCCGGTAAATCAACGCTGGTCGATTTGTTGCCCAGGTATCATGATGTACAACAGGGAGAAATATTGGTAGATGGAATCAACATTAAAGATGTAAGCGTTTATGATTTAAGAAGTCTTATCGGAAACGTAAATCAGGAAGCAATTCTTTTCAATGATACTTTCTTCAATAATATTGCATTTGGCGTAGATAACGCTACGATGGAACAAGTAATTGAAGCTGCAAAGATTGCCAACGCCCACGACTTTATCATGGAAACAGAACTAGGCTACGAATCTAACGTAGGCGATAGGGGGTGTAAATTGTCAGGCGGTCAACGTCAACGCATTAGCATTGCACGTGCCATATTAAAAAATCCGCCCATACTTATTTTGGATGAGGCAACCTCGGCCCTTGATACAGAATCCGAACGATTGGTTCAAGAAGCATTAGAGCGGTTAATGAAAACCCGCACTACTATTGCGATAGCCCACAGATTATCTACCATAAAAAATGCAAATGAAATCTATGTTTTGCACGAAGGCAAAATAGTTGAAAGAGGCAAACATGATGAACTTCTGGAGCGCAATGGCTACTATAAGCGGCTACATGAGATGCAAAGTCTATAAATTGAACGTGCGTTGAAAAACGTTGCAACAAAAGAAAAGAAAAGAACAGAACATAAAAGAAAAGAAAAGAACATCAACAACAACAAATAATTGATGATGTTGTATTCATAATAAAAAAACTTCTATTATTTTGTGTAGCAATAGATTCTTTACTATCTTTGCACCCGAGATGGATGAAGGTGGAGGGGCGGTAGCCTCTTTTTTTGTTCTTAACAGTTAGTAAATGATAGAAAAAAGCACAGTAACCAGGCTTGTTGAAGAGTGGCTCGATGGTAAAAACTATTTTTTAGTGGATGTAAATGTCAACCCCGATGACAGAATTGTTGTAGAGATTGATCATGCTGAAGGCGTATGGATAGAAGATTGCGTGGAATTAAGCCGCTACATCGAATCAAAACTTAACAGGGAAGAAGAAGATTACGAGTTGGAAGTTGGCTCCGCAGGTATCGGCCAGCCTTTTAAAGTAATACAGCAATACTACAACCACATTGATTGCGAGGTGGAAGTACTCACTAAGACCGGAAGGAAACTGGCAGGGATTTTAAAGGACGTCGATGAAAACAAATTTGTGGTTGCCGTTCAAAAGAAAGTAAAAACAGAAGGTTCCAAACGTCCTAAGCTCATAGAAGAAGATGAAACCTTTGCCTATGATGAAATAAAATATACTAAATACTTAATCAGCTTTAAATAAGATTATGGCCAAGAAAGAGGAAACTATCAGCTTGATAGATACATTTTCGGAGTTCAAAGAATTAAAAAATATCGATAGAACCACAATGGTGAGCGTGCTCGAAGAGTCGTTTCGCAGTGTGATAACCAAAATGTTTGGTACAGACGAGAACTTCGATGTTATCGTTAACCCGGATAAAGGCGACTTTGAAATATGGCGTAACCGTGAGGTTGTGGCAGATGAGGGTTTAGAGAATCCGAATATGCAGATTTCGCTAACCGAAGCACAGAAAATTGATGCTGATTATGAGATAGGAGAGGAAGTTACCGATGAAGTGCATTTTGCAAAGTTCGGTAGACGCGCGATTTTAAACCTGCGCCAAACACTTGCCTCTAAAATATTAGAACTGGAAAAAGACAGTATATACAACAAATATATTGACAGAGTAGGTACCATCGTTAATGCCGAGGTATACCAGATTTGGAAAAAAGAAATGCTCCTGCTAGATGATGAAGGCAATGAACTGTTGTTGCCTAAAACCGAGCAGATACCGACAGACTTTTACAGAAAGGGAGAAACAGCCCGCGCGGTGGTTGCACGTGTGGATAACAAAAACAACAATCCTAGAATTATTCTGTCGCGTACATCGCCCGTGTTCTTACAACGGTTGTTCGAAATGGAGGTGCCCGAAATTAATGATGGCTTAATAACCATCAAAAGAATTGCCCGCATACCGGGAGAACGTGCTAAAATAGCAGTAGAATCTTACGATGACAGAATTGATCCGGTAGGAGCCTGCGTAGGGGTAAAGGGAAGCCGTATCCACGGTATCGTTCGCGAACTTCGCAATGAAAACATCGATGTGATTAACTACACATCAAATCTTTCATTGTTTATTCAGCGCGCGCTAAGTCCTGCTAAAATATCTTCTATCCGCTTAAACGAAGAAGAACGTAAAGCAGAAGTGTTTCTGAAACCCGAAGAAGTATCGCTGGCAATTGGTAAAGGAGGATTAAATATTAAACTGGCCAGTATGCTAACAGAATACACAATTGATGTATTCCGCGAACTTGATGAATCAGCAGCGGCAGGAGAAGACATCTATCTGGAAGAATTTAATGATGAGATAGACCAATGGGTAATTGATGCCATTAAAGGCATTGGTTTTGATACGGCAAAATCTGTATTGAATGCGCCTCGCGAGTTGTTGATAGAGAAAACAGACTTAGAAGAGGAGACCATTGACGAGGTATTACGAATTTTAAGAGCAGAGTTTGACGAAGAATAATTAATATGCCAATGAGATAATGTGCTAATGTGATAATTAGCAAATATGATAATATGACAATTATCAGTTGTGGTGATTATTAATTATTTTATTAAATTCGTGCGCAGCTAATTTGCACATTTGCATGTTAGCACATTAATCATATTAATTAAAGTATGACGATTAGGTTAAACAAAGTAACAAGAGATTTAAATGTAGGAATAGCGACGGTAGTTGAATTCTTGCAAAAGAAAGGATTTGCTATTGAGGCAAACCCCAACACGAAAATTACCGATGAACAATATGCGTTGCTGGTGAAGGAATTCAGTACTGATAAAAACCTCAGACTTGAATCTGAACGTTTCATTCAGGAGCGCCAGAATAAAGATCGTAATAAAGCATCTGTAGCCATAGATGGTTACGAGCCAAAAGCGGAAAAACCAAAAAAGGAAGATGTTATTAAGACGGTTGTTCCTGAAGAAGCACGCCCGAAATTTAAGCCTGTAGGCAAAATAGATCTGAACCAATTTAACAGGAAATCAGAGAAGCCGAAAGCAGTAGAGCCGAAAGCAGTAGAACCCAAAATAGCCGAACCAAAACCGGAACCGGTTGTGGAGAGGAAGCCCGTGGAAGAGCCTCAGCAAGTTGTTCAGCCTAAGCCGGAACCACCGGTGATAGTTGAAGTTGAAGAACCTGTTGCTGTTGCGGAAGTAGTTCCACCAGTTGAAGAAATAAAAAAACCGGTACAAGCGGAAGTTGTTGAACCGGAAATTAATGATACACCAGAAATAGAAACTGTGGCTTATAAAGAAGGAATCGCAGAAAGCGAAGTAGGGGAGATTGATGTTGATGATCAGAAAGAGAATGATAACAAACAGGGAAACGAAGTATTTACGATTCGCAAACCCGAAATAGTTTCTAAAATTAATGTGGTAGGACAAATAGATCTTGCCGCACTTAATCAGTCTACCCGCCCCAAAAAGAAAAGCAAGGAAGAAAAACGTAAAGAACGCGAAGAGAAGGAAAAAATTCGTCAGGATCAAAAGAAACAGATGAAGGAAGCCATTATCAAGGAAATACGTAAAGAAGATCCTAACAAACCTCAAAAGCCCGCGCAGAAACAATCGCCGAGAAATGAAGGTGAAGCGAAGAAGAAACGCAGCCGTATTAACAAAGAAAAAGTTGATATAACAAGCCCTTCTAACTTCGCACGTCCGGTTCCTAACAGTGAAAGAGGACAGGGGGGTAATAATAATAATAATAATAATAGCAACAA
>DAIMFE010000072.1:15574-17130 GCA_036724805.1 Bacteroides sp. | reverse complement strand
TAAAAAGATGTTTTGGAAATATAGCATCAAATTAAAAATGAGAGATAAAGTAAGATGAAATCATTAGAAATCAAAAACTACAAGAGTTTTGAGAAGTTAGCATTAAATGATTTGGCTAGCATCAATTTGATTCTTGGAAAAAATAATGTGGGGAAATCAGCCTTACTTGAAGCAATATCTATTTTTGCTTCAAATGGAGATTTAGAAGCAGTAAAATCGGTATTGGAGAGTCGTGGGGAAGGTGTCCGCTTTGCTTCTTCCGTTGAAAATCCGATAGAAAAAGAACTGGAAAGATTTTTATCTTTATATCGCAATAGAGATATGCAAGATTTTCTAAATTGCCCCATTGAAATATCTGTAGATGAGCAAATTGGTTTATCTAATGAAAATATGCGTTTTACTATGCAACTGGTAGAATATATAAATAGTACAGAAATAGATCCGGAAGGTTTTGAAAGACCATATAAGAAAGTTTTAGAGAGTGAGGAAAAATCTACAATTGAAAACCTGGATGTACAAATAGGATTATTATTAATTTATGGCGAGCGTAAAACGTTGTATGTGTTTAATGGGTTGCGTAGAAGAAGCCCCATAGAGATGCCGAGAGCTTGTGAGTATGTTCGGACAAATCAAATTATGGGTGATAAGAATCCTAATCTCTTTGATAGAATAGCATTGACTCCCAATGAAAAGTATATTATTGATGCTCTCCAAATTATTGAGCCTCAAATAGAAAATATTAATTTCTTAAAAGATGATAAGGCTTATGGTAGATTAATAAATACTGATGAACGAGTACCATTTGTAGTATTCCCAAATAGCACTAAACGCTATAGACTTAGTGCGATGGGTGATGGAATTAATAGAATTTTAACGATTATCTTGGCTATGCTGAATTGCAAAAACGGTTTTTTGTTAATAGATGAATTTGAAAATGGATTACATTATTCCGTGCAATATGAACTTTGGAAAGTAATTTTTCAGCTTTCAGAACAATTGAATGTACAAGTATTTGCAACTACTCATAGCGTTGATGCACTTCGAGGATTATCTCGGTTGATAAGTGAACATCAGGTTGGAGAAATGAAAAAGAAGATAGCTTGCTATTATTTGCAAAAAACGCAAGAGGGAGTGATCAATAGCTATCGTTATGATGCTGATAATTTTGAGTTTCTAATAGAGAGAGGAGAAGAAATAAGATGAGCCGATTTATTATCTTTATTGAAGCTAAAACGGCTAAAAATCAAACCAATGAAGAGCGATTTGTTCGGCATATCATTACTTTACTTGGAGCTAAGTTGGAAGAAATAGAAATAGTAGGAACAGATGGATATACTAATCTAAAAGAGTATAAAAACAAGATGCTAAGGAACAGTGCTGAGGGAGGTGTCAATCTTGTTGTCTTTGATGCTGATTTCGCTAGAACTAATGGGGGATTTAAAAAAAGAAGAGATGAATTGTTAAATGAAAAAAAGGTACTTGAAGTTGAATTTGAATTATTCCTTTTTCCTAATAATCAAGAGGATGGAACATTTGAGCATCTTCTGGAGCATCTT
>DAIMFE010000072.1:0-15474 GCA_036724805.1 Bacteroides sp. | reverse complement strand
CCTTTTTCCTAATAATCAAGAGGATGGAACATTTGAGCATCTTCTGGAGCATCTTACTGTAGAAAAACATCAAGCGTTGCTAAAGTGTTTTGAAGGATATGAAATGTGTATAAATGGGCAGAATAAAGGGGAGTATGAAGTCCCTGATCAGAAAGCTAAAATGTACACTTATATTAGTGCTTTGAAAAAGACACAACAGCAAACAAAAGCATTTAAAAACGGAGATTGGTTTTTTGAACGAACTGATTTGTGGAACTTTAATGCGGAACATTTAAATGCTTTGAAAGAGTTCTTCTTAAAACACTTGTCGTTTAGTTAATATTCTTACCCTCTAAAACCGCACTTTCAAGAACAAGAGTACGCTTTAATAGTTTATCTTTAGAGCCTGCCAAGAGAACGCAGGTATTCTGCCCGTACAACGCAGGTGTTTTGTTTTACCCTATTTATTACTCTAATTATCAAGCAGTAACCTTGCAAAGCAATCTATTGTATATAAATTGTTTTTTCAAATAAAAAACAGATTCGTATAATATTATAAGTATTTGTTGTATAGATAATTACGATTTAAAACAGTGCTTATAACCTACCGTATAAAGTTGTTTTTTGCAAACCTAAGAAAACAATATATATATTTGTGTAATTACTTAATCATTAAAAATAATACAGTGGAGTACATTATTCGAGATATTATTCGGATTTTGATCAGGGAACCTTTAATAAAAGCATTTCTTGAAGAAGAATTATCAAAATTCAAACCCGCTGATAATATAGAATTAAGTTCTCTGGTAGTTGATGAGGCTTGTAACATTTATCTTACTGATTTTGATAACACAAAAATAGAAATAAAGGGGTATCAGGCCAAAACGTTGTATTTATTCTACCTCTTATCTCCGGCAGGCGTTTCAAACCGGGATTTACCCTCTCATTATGATATAATAAAAAATATATATAAAGAAGTATGTCATCAAAAAATGAATGATGAGTACCGATCGGAAGTAGTAATAAAAGGATTATTATTTCGGGAAGGGGCTATAAGCGAAGCTACAAATAAAATTCGTGCGGCAGTTAAAAAAGCCATTTCTTCTACCGAAATATCTCATTATTATATGATTAATGGTCTTCGCAATGGTGTGCGACAAATTCCAATTCGAAAGTCACTGATTAGAATTGAAAATAAACAATTAATCCAGGTGAAAAACAAATGGAGATTTAAATAGAACATAAAATGAAAAAGGAAATGGAGATAATGGGTTCGTCTGCATTTTTCTATGAATCGAACCCCTATGTTAAACGATAAAATTATAATATTATGGGATTTTTAGTAGTAGTAGTTCTCTTGGTAGGTGCTTATTTCGCGTACAAATTCTTTATTGGGAGTGATAATGCATACGTTAAAGAAAGAATTAAAGGAAGGCCGGAGAGTCAAAAAAAGGTTATCAGATACTTTTGTAATGATGAAGGCTGCTTCTCAAAAAGGATGAAAGACGAAGAGTACGATAGTATGGTAAAAGCTGTTTGCAATTCAATGGATTTTAGGAAAAAGGCCATGGATAAAATTGGCTTGGATGAAGATCAGGTGAAGGAAATTGATCCGGTTCATTTCGAAAACTTTTTGTACGGCAAGAATTATTTTGCCCGCTTAGGTATGGATCATAAATGGCGCAGCTCCGGCTATCAGATAAGCTGGTTATTCTTTAGTGATACCCAGGTGTATTTATACCAATATACTTTCAATTTAGATGAAGATGGAAAGAGGGAGAATACAGAAGAATATTTCTATAAAGATATTACTAATTTCTCAGCATCTTCGGAAACTGTAGAAACACCGGTATACGATCCGAAGAAGAAAGAAAATATACTGAAAAATGTGGATACTTTCCGATTTTCAATTACAGTACCGGGCGATAAACTGTGGTGTGCTACTAGTCAAAATGAGTATACCGAACGGGCTATTCAAGCAATGAAATCAAAATTGAGAGAAAAGAAGAACTCGTAATCGTATTGGGAGATATTACGGATAGAGATAAGGAAGACAAGCAAATGAAAAGCCCCCCAGGTGAATCAGAGCAGAATTTGGTTAGAGCATATTGTCTGCATCGACCTCTTTATCGACCCAAAACTAATATAAGAATGACTTTGCTCCGGCTTTTAGCTTTCGAAAGCAGCGTTATTCTGGTTTCGTTAATTTTATTTCTTATTCTGATTCACTATGGGGGGGCATTTTTTTCTCTTATGGAAGAAAGAGAATTGTTTCTTCTGATATACAATGGTGTAACTATACTGTTTCTGATTCTGTTTTTAAAACGAATCTTTATCACAACCATTGAGTTGTATCAACATTACGCACCGGAAGAGACACGGCGGAAATGTTTGTTGATGCCCACATGCTCGGAATACGCATTGCTGGCTTTGCAGAAATATGGAGTTATTAAAGGAATGTATAAAATTTATGTTCGGATAACCAAAAAGTGCAAGGGCAATACGTATTATATAGATTATCCATAAAGTTTAAAAAACACAGAGACATTCAAATAAATATTACTATGGGAATATTCAGTAAGAACCCAAATGAACAGGCCTATACCGGAGGTAAAAAACATTGGGCAGACATTATTAAAAACAGCGGAGCGGGAGAGTTACTGATTTGGAAACAGCCGGAAGAGGATTTTAATACCAACTCTACTTTAATTGTTAACCCGGGCGAAGAGGCCATTTTTATTAAAGACGGAAGGGTTGAAACTGTTTCGGAAAACGGAAGCTACAAATTAAAAACAGATAATTATCCTTTTATCAGCAGGCTGCGCACTGCCTTTACAGGTGGAATAAGTGCTTTTAACTGCAAGGTTTATTTCGTAAGGAAAGCCCATAGCGTTGAAATAATGTGGGGAACGCCTCACCCGATACAGGTAAGAGACCCCCTATTGGGGATGATGACCAATGTACAGGGAAACGGTTCGTTTAAAGTGCAGATTGATAACTCGGTGAAGTTTCTTGAAAAGCTATTGGGGAATAACATTGATTTTGAAACTCAGGAAGGATTAAAGAAATACTTTTTCAATCAGTTTATTCAGCACATAACCGATTCTATTCAGGATGCCATTGAAAACTCAAACGAAGAAATAACCCGTACGTTTAAAAAGAAAACCTTTCTTGCCGAAAACGTTCTTACTCCTGTTCTTCACGAAATTGTGGATGATTACGGATTGCGGTTGGTAAACTTCTCTATTGCAACATTGCAATTTGTTAACGATGAACTGCGGCGTACATATGAGGATAGAGTGTTACAAATGAATCTGAATGCCAGAGAAAAAGTGGTGAACGCACAGGCGGATAAATCTGTTTTTGGCGTATTAGGAGATGATTGGGGACGCCAGCAAGCTGTAAATATAATGTCGGATGTGGCAAATAATCCCGGAGCCGGCGGAATAGCTGCTGCGGGTGCGGGCTTGGGTATGGGATTGTCGGCCGGTGGGGCTTTCGGCGCAATGAGCCAACAGGTATTTAATCCCGCTCAACAACAACCTGCCACTCAACAACAACCTGCCGCACAATCGGGCGCTGCCCCTGCTGATAATCCGGTTGAGAAAATAAAACAGCTGAAAGAAATGTTGGATATGGGTGTAATATCTCAGGAAGAGTTCAACAAGAAGAAGCAAGAAATACTTGATAGAATGTAGAGGAGGTGGATATGAAAACTTTAATATGGATCCTGTCGGAATCAATATTTCTGATTATTTTTAATGTTTTGTTCTATATGCTTGGGGGAAGTGAACATCCGGAATCGGTATGGATTTCTTATGGATTTATCCATTTCTCTTATGTGATGCTTATAATAACTCCGTGGCTGGTTCGTAAGGGAAACCGGGCTTCGGATTACAGAAGACCCTTGTTCGGAATATCATTTGTGTATTTCCTGGTGCAGTTTGTGGTGGGTATTGTTTTTATTTATCTGGCTAGCGAAACCTATAAAACGGCGCTATCTGTTCAGCTTGTTTTAATGGGAATTTATTTTCTACTGATGCTTTCTAATATGTTGGCTAATGAGCATACTGCGGATAGTGTTCTTAAAAGAGAGGAAGAGTTGAAGTATATAAAAAATGCTTCGGCATTATTAGATGCTATTATGCGACAGATATCGGATACTAAATTGCGGAAGAAAGTGGAAAAGGTGTACGATCTTATCCATGGAAGTCCCACTCAATCTTCCAGCTGTGTTTTTGAAATAGAGAATGAAGTTTTGAATGAAATTGATAATCTCCAGAATGCTGTGAACAGGAATGATACAGAGCGTATTTCCCAGATTGCAGAGAAAATACAGAGGTTGGCCGAAAACAGGAATCGTCAGTTAAGAGTAAATTATAATTAATAAAATCATGTCTCATCAAGTAATCGAATTAGCATGTCCCGGTTGTGGAGCGCGTGTCTCTACAGGCCAACATGAGTGTATGTATTGTTATAAACCCATTGTGATATCCACTTTTAATAGTGTTTATTCCATGCCCATGCCCGAAGTTAATAAATATGCGGCTACCTACCGTAAAGCTTTGGCCGAGAATCCGGATGATCAGAATCTGAATACTTCAATAGCCATGTGTTATTTGAAACTCAAATTGTACGATCAGGCTTTGTTGGCTTTTGAGAAAGCAATGGAAGATAATTTTGATAACTCTGAAGCGTTTTTCTATGCGGCAGTAACTTTGTTGAAAGGGCAAAAGGCTTTTCTGGCTCCTCGCGCCAACATAGATAAAATAGGAGAGTATTTAAACGCGGCAGTAATGATTGAACCCAAGGGTATCTATTATTATTTTTTGTCGTACATTAAGTATGATTATTTTCAGAGGAAATATTTAAATACAAGTCCTAATTACAAGGAAGCACTTGATATGGCCATGGAAAATGGGGTATCCGATTATGATATAGAGCAGTTGTTTAGCATATTGAATGTTCAAAGACCGGATTTTTGTAGGTCGGATCTAAAAACAGCAGATTAACGCGGATTGTTTATCTTATCCAATCCGCATTAATCCGCGGTTCAAAAAGTTTTATGCTAAACCTCCTATCTTATCAAGATTGGCCTGTACGTCCTCATCTGTCAATGTATAATTCATAAGGTCTCCGGCCAGGTACTTATCATACGATGCCATATCCAGCAATCCATGACCGGAAAGGTTAAACAGGATAACCTTCTCTTCGCCGGTTTCTTTGCATTTATTCGCCTCATTAATGGTTGCAGCAATGGCATGAGTTGATTCGGGAGCAGGAATAATACCTTCTGCCCGTGCAAAAATCATTCCGGCATCGAAAGATTCAAGTTGTTTGATATCCACAGCCTCCATATACCCGTCTTTCAGTAATTGCGATACAATTACCCCTGCGCCGTGATAGCGTAACCCCCCCGCGTGAATATTTGCAGGAGCAAAGTTATGGCCAAGCGTGTACATAGGCAGCAGCGGTGTATAGCCGGCCTCATCGCCAAAGTCGTATTGAAACTTACCACGCGTTAACTTAGGGCAAGAGTCGGGTTCGGCAGCGATATAGCGGGTTTTCTTTCCGTCTTTAATTGTATGCCGCATGAAGGGGAAAACAATTCCGCCAAAGTTTGATCCGCCACCAAAGCAGGCAATAACGATATCGGGATATTCTCCTGCCATTTTCATTTGTTTCTCTGCTTCTAATCCGATAATAGATTGGTGCAGTGCTACATAGCTGAGAACCGAACCAAGTGTATATTTGCAATTAGGAGTATGCTGTGCCAACTCAATAGCTTCGGAAATGGCTGTACCCAGCGATCCCTGATACATTGGATTAGCAGTAAGAATATCTTTTCCGGCGCGGGTAGACATAGAGGGCGAGGGGGTTACCTGCGCGCCGAATGTTTGCATAATGCTACGGCGATAGGGCTTTTGCTCATAGCTAATCTTTACCTGATAAACGGCTGCTTCCAGTCCGAAGATCTTTGCAGCATAGGCCAACGCGGCTCCCCACTGTCCGGCTCCGGTTTCCGTAGTGATATTTGTTACGCCTTCCTGCTTGCAGTAATATGCCTGTGCAAGCGCTGAATTTAATTTATGTGAACCAATAGGACTAACACTTTCGTTCTTAAAGTAGATATGCGCAGGGGTGCCCAATGCTTTTTCTAATCCGTAAGCGCGTACAAGCGGTGTGCTACGGTAAAACTTGTACATTTCGCGAACTTCCTCAGGAATCTCTATCCAGGCGTTTTCCTGATCCAACTCCTGACGACTAAGTTCTTCAGCAAAAATAGGGAATAAGTCTTCTGCTTTCAATGGCTGCTTAGTTCCCGGATGCAATGGTGGCATCGGCTTGTTTTTCATTTCAGCCTGTATGTTGTACCAATAACGGGGAATTTCGTCTTCGGGAAGAATAAAGCGTTTTGTCTTATTGCTCATAATATTGCTGTTTTAATTTAAATCATCGCCAAAGTTAGTGATAATCTCCTGATTACTTAATTGTAATCAGGAGATTATTTTATGTTATTTGTCTATTATATGTATAGTTAGTAGAATACTGTATATTCAACAGAAAGATCTAATGAATCCTTTTCTCCACCTTTCAGTTTTATAGCACCTGGCTTTAAATCGTTTTCTATACTAAGTGGACTAGGGATCTGAGTATTTTGTTCCCAGTTAATAACTACCGGTACAATAACAATGCTATTCCATTTTGTGTCTTTTTCCCACTTGTCCCACTGTTCCTTAGTCCAGTCTTTGCCTTCACCTTTTTTGATTGTTTCTTTCTCTGCGATACAATAATTTATCAAATTAGTGATATTGGCAAATGCATATTCATTCTTAGTGGAATATTGAGCATAATAAGAAGACTTATTATCCGGTAAAGAGTTCTTTTCGAAGAACGTATATGCATCCTTTTCTCTCAACAATACAACATAGGCAGGTGGTTTTAAAGTGTACATGTCATTAGGATCCTCTTTTGGCGCATATCCTGTGAATGTTAATTTAACAGAGTTCAATGTATCTGCTTTCAGCTCATCATACATTTGTTGAATGGGCAAGTTGGCTTGAGTAAAGATGCCGGCAGGAGACTTGAGATACGTCCAGTCTTTTTCTTCTTCTGCTTCAACTTTCTCTATTAATTTCTCTGAGTTAGTGAACTTATTTGCCTGAATGATTTCTTTTGTAGTAGAAAAAGAACGTTGCCTTGCTTTATCATAGATGGAATCGGTTCCATCCTTCTTTAATAGTTTTGCCCCTGTTTCTGCATCCTTCACGTGGAATTTAAATTCAAAAACGAGAGAAACCTGATCTATATATAATATTGTACCATCTCCATAGTCCGATTTTACATACAATCCTTTGAAAATATTATCAATAAAGGTTTCTGAATTCTTAAAATACTCCGGATGCTCCCAATTCTTTCTTAAGATTTCATTTCCATATTCTCTAGGCATTTCATATATTATAGAATTGTAATAGCCGTTAGCCCTTCTTGCAGAGTCACTTACTGATTGATCAACTGCTGTATAAGCTTTCCTGAATAATGGTTTTTGGGTAGGGTCGTAGAAGTCTGCTGGGTCTATACTGGTATAATAATTCTTCTTTAGTGGAGCATTCAGTTCATAAACGCTCATCCTACATGCGTTAAGAGAGTCGCCAAAATATCTATTCTTGCCATAGTCTAACTGAAAATAAACCCTATGAACAGTATCTCCTGCTATATCACCGGTCTTTGTTTGATCATTATACGGATCCGGAAATTTAAAATCTTCCGTACAGTTTAACTGTGCCATGAAGCTCGCCTCATAAAAGCCAAATTCGGGATCCGTAAACTTACCAACATATCCGGTGTTTACTTTCGCAAATACCGAGTCGGATAATATCGAATGGGTACCAATCTTATATTTTATGGATTTAACCTCCAGCAAATCAGAGCCGGGGAGCATCTCTAGTCCCATATTGCCTGTTTCATCATCGCATCCAATAATACATCCTACGGCAAAAAGAATCCACAAATATTTAAACTTAACTTTCATGAGTGTTAAAGTTTGGTGTTATTATTAATCCTGGTTATCCCAGACTTTGTCATAAAACTCGTTGCAGGCATCAAAATAATTGTCAGGTTGCTGATAATCAAGAACCGGTTTGTTGGATTGCGCTGCATAATCCATAATTTCCTGATTTACGGTTTCGCTATTTTGTATTACTCCGTCAGAATAATCAATAGCTAATCTCGACAAAGTTACATAATCTACCTCTTTATCCAAACTAGTTAAGTCTTTTTGGCTTATTCCTTTCAAAAGAAGCTTATTTGCAAAATCTTCTGGAAATTTGTTGTTAAATCCATTTTCGTATACAGAGAACACTAGTTTAGAGTTTCTGAACGAAGGTTCTTCCCGGTATGTTTTCTTTATGTAAAGCGGAACCAATGATGTCATCCAGCCGTGGCAATGGATAATGTCAGGGGTCCAGCGTAATTTCTTAACTGTTTCCAGTACACCTCTGGCATAAAAAATAGCCCTGCTGTCGTTGTCATCGTACTCTTTCCCGTTTTCATCAATAGTTTCCAGTCTGTTCTGGAAATAGTCATCATTATCAATGAAATACACCTGCATGCGAGCCGATTGAATTGAAGCTACTTTGATGATAAGCGGATGGTCTGTGTCATCAATAATAAGGTTCATTCCTGAAAGGCGGATAACTTCGTGTAACTGATTTCTACGTTCATTAATGGTACCCCACTTGGGCATGAAAGTACGTATCTCTCTTCCCTTTTCCTGTATTGCCTGAGGTAAATGTCTTCCGATATTAGCCATTTCCGATTCCGGTAAGTAGGGGGTGATTTCTTGGGTGATAAATAAAACTTTGTTCGCCTTTGCCATAATATTTTAGTAAATATCTTGCAAAGATATAAAAAAAAATGCGCATTTAATCAAATAATCCTCTTCTATAATTCCTTATGAATTGTTAATGTGTTGATTGTCAGTGGTTATTGTGCGGAATATTGGCTGCTGTATAATTATTAGTTTTACAATAAATAGTAATATTGCTTCGTTATATGCTAAATAATAGTTTATTTTGCAAAGTTTTTACATACCGTTTAAGGAAACTAGAATCATGAATATAATACATACAATCAAGGACTTACAGCTGGCTCTTGAACCTTTCAGAAAGGATGGAAGCGTAGGTTTTGTTCCCACTATGGGCGCTTTACACGCAGGACATATATCGCTGGTAAACGAGAGTGTTCGTAATAATGAAGTTACCGTTGTAAGCATCTTTGTGAATCCTACACAGTTTAATGATAAAAATGATTTGATAAAATATCCGCGTACACTGGAGGCCGATTGTGATTTGCTGGAGAAAAACGGGGCATCTTATGTATTTGCCCCTGAAGTTCAAGAAATGTATCCTGAACCCGATACCCGTGAATTTTGTTATAGCCCTTTGGATACAGTTATGGAAGGATCATTCCGACCGGGACATTTTAACGGGGTTTGCCAGATTGTAAGTAAATTATTCGATGCTGTTAGGCCTGATCGCGCTTACTTTGGCGAGAAAGATTTTCAGCAATTGGCAATCATCAGAGAGATGGTTCGACAGATGAATTACCCCATTGAAATTGTTGGTTGTAGCATAATAAGAGAGAGTGACGGGCTTGCGATGAGCAGCAGAAACGCGCGTCTTTCGGCAGAAGAACGTGAAAATGCATTAAAAATATCCCAGACCTTATCTAAAAGTCTTAACTTTGCGTCCTCTAATTCATTAGCTGATACGAAAATGTTGGTAGAAGCAGCCATAAAGGAGGCATCCGGCTTGCGTCTTGAATATTATTCGATTGTAGACGGGAACACCTTGCAAGATGTGAAGGATTGGAAAGATTCTGATTACATTATTGGCTGCATAGCTGTATTCTGTGGTGATGTACGCCTGATTGATAATATTAAATATAAAGAATTACGATCGTAAATTTCTACCGCTATGATGATAGAAGTGCTTAAATCTAAATTGCATTGTGTCCGTATAACGGAGGCGAATTTGAACTATATCGGTAGTATAACTATCGATGAGGATCTAATGGACGCGGCCAACATGATAGTCGGCGAAAAGGTTCAAATTGTAAATAACAACAATGGCGAAAGGTTGGAAACCTATATAATAAAAGGTAAGCGCGGTTCAGGGGATATCTGTCTGAATGGCGCGGCTGCCCGCAGAGTTCAACCGGGAGATATTGTTATTATAATGTCGTACGCCTTAATGGACTTTGAAGAGGCAAAAACATTTAAACCAACAGTTGTTTTCCCTGATTCAACAACGAATAAAATTGTTTGATAATTAAGCGTGGAGTTACGCGGAGAGCATAAATCTCAATTAAAAGCTCCGCGTAACTCGCGTAACTTAGCGTTTAAACCCTTGGTTCATTGCCGCCGCAGCCTTTCTGCCATCACCCATTGCGAGGATAACAGTTGCACCACCACGAACAATATCACCACCCGCATAAATCATCGGAATAGATGATTGCATAGTGTCATCTACCTTGATTGTTCCCCATTTACCCATTTCCAATCCTTGAATAGAACTGGGAACAATAGGATTTGGAGAAACCCCAACGCTAACGATTGCCAAATCAATATCGATCGTTTCGGTAGCACCGGCAATGGCAACCGGGCGCCTACGGCCGGATTCATCAGGCTCGCCAAGCTGCATCTTTTGCAGGATTACTTGCTTAACTTTACCCTCTTCATCGGCAATATATTCGATAGGATTGTGCAGTGTAAGAAATTCAATTCCTTCTTCCTTCGCATGTTTAACCTCTTCTATACGGGCAGGCATCTCTTCTTCCGAACGCCGATAGATAATAATAGCTCTATCAGCACCCAGACGTTTAGCTGTACGAACAGAATCCATCGCGGTATTACCCCCACCAATTACGGCAACATTCTTTCCGAAAGTAACCGGAGTGTCAGAATCTTCGCTCGCGGCATCCATTAAGTTTACGCGGGTTAGGTATTCGTTAGACGACATAATGTTAATGGAGTTCTCGCCCGGGATATTCATAAAGTTGGGTAATCCCGCGCCCGAGGCAACAAAGAATCCTTTGAATCCTTCTTCCTTCAAATCATCTACACCGATTGTTTTACCAACAATGCAATCCTTCTCAAATTTTACTCCCATCTTGGAGAGACCTTCGATTTCAATATCTACAATCTCGTTTGGCAAACGGAATTCGGGGATACCGTATTTAAGTACACCGCCAATTTCGTGCAACGCTTCGAATACGGTTACATCATATCCGTATTTTACCATATCGCCTGCAAAGGATAATCCCGCAGGACCCGAGCCGATAACGGCTACTTTGATGCCGTTCTTCTTAGCAATTACAGGCACATGTATTTTGCCGCTTTCCCGTTCGTAATCGGCAGCAAAGCGCTCGAGGTTACCAATGGCAACCGCTTCTTTGCCTGTTTTTATATGGATACACTTTGCTTCGCATTGCTTTTCTTGCGGGCAAACACGACCGCATACCGCCGGAAGCGCACTTGTTTCTTTTAATACTTTGGCAGCTTCCAGAAACTCACCTCGTTCAATGTTCTTAATGAAACGCGGAATATCAATTTCTACCGGACAGCCTTCAATGCAGCCGGGCTTCGCGCAATCAATGCAGCGCTTGGCTTCGATAACTGCCTGCTCGGAGTTTAAGCCTCTGTTCACTTCCTCCGCGCGGTGTTTAACACGATATTCCGGTTCGAGTTCGTTCATAGGAACGCGTGCGATGCCTGTACGTTCTTTAGCTTTCAAACTCTTGCGAAGTTCTTCGCGCCAGGGAGCATCACGCCCATCAGAAGTTGCCGGTTGGGCAGTTTCGCCGGGTTGCAGCTTATTCATTTCCTTTCTTTCGATGTTCTTGAATGCCCCCATACGTTTCAGCATCTCATCGAAATCCACCTGATGCCCATCAAACTCCGGACCATCAACGCATACAAAACGGGTTTTGCCACCCACATTAATACGGCATGCACCACACATACCGGTACCGTCAACCATGATTGTGTTTAATGATACATCGGTTGGGATATTATATTTCTTCGTTAATAAACAAACAAATTTCATCATGATAGCCGGGCCGATGGCAAAGCATTTGTCTACCTTTTCGCGTTTAAGAACCCCTTCAACGCCTTCGGTTACCAAGCCTTTTTGCCCGTACGAGCCATCATCGGTCATGATGATTACCTCGTCTGATGATTCGCGCATTTCTTTTTCAAGAATGATTAAATCTTTGCTCCTTCCCGCTAAAACAGCAATAACCCTGTTGCCGGCAGCTTTTAAGGCTTGTACTATCGGGAGCATAGGAGCTATTCCCACACCACCTCCGGCACAAACAACCGTTCCGAAATTCTCAATATGAGTGGCTTTTCCCAGTGGCCCCACTACATCGGTGATGTACTCGCCAACGTTTAAAGCCGCCAATCGGGAAGACGATAAGCCTACTTCCTGCACCACCAGAGTGATAGTACCTTTTTGGGTGTCGGCTCCGGCAATGGTTAATGGCACGCGCTCGCCTTTTTTCCCTACCCGAACGATTACAAAATGTCCGGCCTTTCTTGATTTCGCAATAAGTGGAGCCTCAATTTCCAGTTTAAAAACCTTGGGTGAGAATTGTTCTTTGCTAACGATCTTATTCATTTTCTGTTATTTTGTTGGTGTTGGAATAAAGTTGCTGTCAAAAAGATAGCTCGCAAAGATAATGCTTATTTAGAAATTACACAAAATATTTTCACCACAGAGCACACAGAAGTAGGGGAGAGCCTTGTGTGCGCCCCTGTCTCTGTGTACTCTGTGGTGAAATTATCCTTACTGGTAAGTCTGTAACCGATTTAGCAGCAATCGCAAATAATACGGCAACGTAGTGGTATGATTGCCCCCCGGCAATGGATAAGCCCTAACTTTGCACCCTTTCGCAGCCATAGCCGTATATGTATTTACCGTACATGATGGATAAACCCAGGTATCATTAGTACCATATACAAAAATAAGACTGTCTTTAGGCGCGAAGTTCGTTAGCGAATTCTCGTTTAAGATGCTGATAAATTCCGTATCACTATCCTCTATAACGCCCGTGCGGAAGTCTTCCTTAAATAAAGATTGCGGATTCGTATTTAAAGTAGTTAACGCTTCGGGATTGAAATAGCCCATATTGAAATTGATACCCTCTAATAATGAATAATCTGTTGATGAAAACATGTCCTCGTAATCCTTCGAATAGTCATAATCTTTCTTATACATATCAAGCACCCATAGGTACGAACTCACGGTATGTGCGTCCAGATCCTCTGTTTTACTTAGAAATTCTTTAGCAAAGTTATACTGATCATACGCACCCGCTCCGGCCAGTACTTTGGCAATAGTATAACCCGTATTCGAGGTTTCCTGAATTGTTTTCTGAAGTGCCACAGCAGCATGTCCACCTTCGGAGTAGCCGGTGATAAATAAGTTTTTATTCATCCACTCCTCTTTGAGATTATCATTAGTAACCTCTGCGCAAGCGCGGATAAAATCCAATGATGCCTGTCCTAGCGTTTCGTTATGCAGATAAGGGTGTGGAATCTCTTCGCTTTCTCCATAGCCGATATAGTCGGGAATCAATACAGCGCAATTGTTCATCGATGCAATAGAAAGTCCCATATAAACTTCGCGAGAGGGGTTAGCCGTTGCGCCCAATTTGATAGACGGGGCTTCATCCTGTGTTATCGTACCATGTTCGTACACCACTGTAGGAAAGTTAGCATCCAGTTCTTTCGATACCATGAGAACGCCGGATGCAGTAATATCTTCTTTTTTGTATTGCGTGGTATACGTAACTTTATAGAATTCAACCTCGCTTTTAAGTAGAGGGGCAAAAGATTCGTATCCCAATCCGGTAAGTGCCAAAGCTAAAGTTTGAGGTTCTATAATTCCTACATAAGAAGCATCAACCAGATAGTCAAGATCTTTGGATGGTGGTTCGGGCGTTGACGGTGTGTCGGATCCGTTGCTGTCTATACACGAAAGTACGAGTACTCCTAAGAGTACAAAAAGGAAGGTAGGTCTTTTCATAATCAGTTTTATTTATGTGTTGTATTGAATTATGCTACAAATGTACAATAGTTTAACGGGAAGTTTACCCGAAAACCGGAAAATTTTGTTGCAAACTTTGTTTTTTCTCTTATATTTCCTTATATCTCAGCAACCAACAGCTATAACGAAACCCGCAATGATAGCTTGTTGCGGACTGAAAACCTTATTTGTTTTAGTTGTTGAGACCCGGGTCTAAAGGTTGCTGACACCCGGGTGTGAAGCATGTTGAGACCCGGGTCTAAGTGCCGTTGAGACCCGGGTCTCAATAACTAAAACAAACTATCCGTAAGGCTGAAAGCCGATTGCATTTAGCCTAGAGTCAGTGAATTATATAAAACAAACCATCTGTAATTGTATCTGATGTCTTTTGTGCAATTATGTCTTGTATGCAATTGCAGTTGTGACGCCCTGGCCATTTCTTTTTGTAACTTAACCCGCTCATCATAATAAATTGTCTTATATTTGTTGCCGAAAGTAGAAGGTTTAAACCCACTAATCTTAAATACATTGGATTTCGGAACTCTGTTTTATGTAATAAACGCTACGATACCACTAATTCTTGTCTTTTCGGCATTGCTGATGTTATTGCTGGCGGTTCCCTCCACTCCGGAGTTGGATAATTATCGCGCATCGCGCAAAAGTATGGCATACGCTTATCTTATTTTCGGAGTATTAAGTGGGATAAATGCAGTTATGAATGGAGCGGAAACTTCAGAGTCGGATATGTTTATCGTTGCAGCTATCACCCTTATTGTAAGCTCTTTCCAGTCCTTTCTCTTTACTTATGCACTTATTACCTTAATAAACTCGGCTTTTTTCAGTAAACGTTGGCTGGTTGCCCAGTTAATCCCGATTTCAGGCTTCAGTGTATCATTGTTCTGCCTGTTGTTTCTTACCGCTCCGCTTCTACTAAAAATCACCTTCTATTTATTCTTTGCATTCTATCTGTATCAGTTAATTTATTACACTTATATTTTTATAAGAGAATACAAGCGCTACCGCATTGCTGCCGGTAACTACTTTTCGGGCGAGGAAGCAAAACATCTTAATTGGGTGCGGGTTGTTTTCTTTTCGGCATTAACTGTGGGTATTTTAGCTTTGGCGCTGATTCTTTATCCAGATCCTGTTTTCGATTTGTTCATTGCCATATTATGTGGCCTTTTTTATGCTTACTTCCTGGTTAAATATATTAATTACCCGCATCTGTTTCGTAAAATCATTATTCCGAACGAAGAAGTTCTCGATAATGCCGATGCAGAAGCTGATAGAATACAAAATAACCTCTCTCAATTGATAGAACAATGGATGAAATGCAAATCATATACAGAACCTAACCCAACTTTAACGTCTCAAAGTTTTTTCGGCGTTTTTTTGCTTCCATTCG
>DAIMFE010000071.1:0-17175 GCA_036724805.1 Bacteroides sp. | reverse complement strand
AAGGATTGGTGGAATCTTCGTTACAAATTGATTCCCTACATATTGGAGCAAAGCGAGAAGTCGACATATACAGGCTATCCTGTATTGAGGGCATTGTGGATGCATCACCCACAGGATAAAACGTGCAGGCATATCGATGACCAGTATTATTTCGGAGATGATATGCTCGTTGCTCCGGTCATGAATTCAGAAAACAAAAGGGATATATATTTACCCGAAGGAAAATGGCTGCACTTCTTTACCGGAGAGGTATATGAAGGAGAGAGATGGCTGAAAGAAGTGGAAGTTCCTTTGGAACAGATGCCTGTTTTTGTACAGTTTGGCGCATCTATTCCTATTTATCCTGATACCGTGGATAGTACGGACGATATGGATATGACGAAAGTTAAAAGAATCGTATTCAATAAAAGTTTTGAAGAACTACTATAATCAATAAATATTAATGCTGCATGTATGTATGTATGTATGCTAATAAGTAAATCTTGACATGAAGACATGGAAATCTAATTTTGAAGAATCGAAAAGACACTATATGGATTGGTGGCATCAAAAAGGAATCGTTCTTACCATGTGGGAACATTTGGATAAAGAAGGCGAACCTTATGCAGATATATCCGCGCCTCCAACGGCTAAGGATTTAAATCAATTCTGGTTTGACCCCGATTGGCGGTCTGATTATCTTAATTATAAGATGTCTCGCTATTCGTATAAAGCAGACATACTTCCGGTGGCCAACACTCAGTTGGGGCCAGGTTCGTTAGGAGCGATTCTGGGAGCAGAATTGGAAGGGCGTGATGATACGATTTGGATTCGGGAGAGAGATAATTTCGATGGCAATATCATTTTCGATGAGAATAATAAGTGGTGGCAGCTTCATCTGGATTTACTGCGTAAATGCAAAGAAAAAGCACAAGGCAATTACATGATAGGTTGTCCCGATCTTGTAGAAGGATTGGATGTTTTGGCAAGCCTGAAAGGTTCGGATAATGTGCTGATTGATACTATGATCGACCCTGACGCAACGCTGCAACAGCTACAAGCCGTTAACGATGCTTATTTTAAGGTATTCAACCGGATATACGACATCATCAACGAAGACGGCGAAATGGCTTTCTGCTATTTTTCTATCTGGGCACCGGGTAAAGTATCTAAACTGCAATGTGATATATCGATTATGATTTCGGAGGATGATTTCAGGACTTTTGCATTCCCGTTTTTACAGGAGCAATGTAATAAGATCGATTATACGCTTTATCATCTGGACGGTGTAGATGCGATGCGCCATATAGATGCAGTATTGGAACTTAAAAACCTGAATGCAGTGCAATGGACACCCGGCGTTGGGCAACCACAAGGAGGTGCTGCCTGCTGGTACGATCTCTATAAGAAAATTCTTGCCAAACGTAAGTCTATCATGGTAAATTGGGTGACTTTGGATGAATTAAAGCCTTTGCTCGATAATGTGGGAAATCAAGGATTGAATATACAAATGGATTTCAAATCGGAGCGTGAAATAGATGAAGCCTTGAAAATAATACAGGCATATACCTAAACTATGTAAAACATGAAAAAACTTATAGAATTAACGGGGCTGGATATTTCCGTTATCATTGCCTACGCGGTGATATTATTGGGAATTGCTTACTGGGCCAGTTTCGGAAAGAAGAAAGAAGGTAACCTTTTCCTGGCAAATAAATCGCTGGGATGGTTTGCTATCGGGCTAACGATGTGGGGAACAAATGTAGGGCCTTCTATGCTGATAGCCAATGCCAGTAGCGGATTTGAAAGTGGTATTGTGGCAGGAAATTTTTCATGGTATGCCTTTCCTTTCATTTGTCTGTTAGCCTTTGTTTTCGCTCCGAGATATCTGGGTGCAAAGGTAATAACCCTCCCCGAATATATGGGTAAACGCTTTGGGGATAACACCCGAAAATACATAGCGTGGTATACCATTATAACTATCCTTATATCGTGGCTTGGGCTAACATTGTTTTCAGGTGGCGTCTTTATGGCACAGATATTGGATTTACCATTATGGGGGTGCATTATTATACTCGTTACTATATCGGCCTTATTTACTATGGCAGGAGGATTGAAAGCAATTGCCTATACCAATGTTTTTCAAATGCTCTTGCTCATTGCGGTTTCTGTGTTAGTGGTTGTAATGGCTGTTGTAAAACTGGAAGGAGTAGAAAAAGTCATAGCAGATACACCCCCCGATTATTGGAATCTCTTCCAACCCCTTAGCGATCCCGATTTTCCGTGGTTAGCTATAATAATCGGTTATCCGATTATGGGAGTATGGTTCTGGTGTACCGATCAGTCTATGGTACAATCGGTATTGGGGGCTAAGAACCTAAAACAGGGTCAACTGGGTGCTAATTTTTGTGCGTGGTTGAAACTAATCGATATACCTCTGTTTATACTTCCGGGTATCCTTTGTTTCCTTTTGTTACCTAATCTTACTAATTCTACCGATGCATACCTCCAATTAGTGGAACATGTATTTCCTCCGGGACTTATCGGTTTGGTGGTAGTGGTAATGATTGCCGCTTTGATAAGCACAGTGGGTTCGGCGCTCAACTCATTGAGTACAGTCTTTACAATGGATATATATATCAAGAATTTCAAGCCCGAATGTACCGATAAACAAGTTAGAACGATAGGAAGAATTGTTGTTCTGGTCGGTGCTGTATTAGCAGTGTTTCTTGCTATTGGGATTACTTTCATACAGGGACTTAGCTTTTTCAATATTTTTCAATCCGTTCTTAGCTTTATTGCGCCTCCAATGTCAGCAGCATTCCTGTTTGCTGTATTTTGGAAAAGAACATCTACTAAAGCTATTAACCTGGTACTAACTTTAGGAACTGTATTCAGTTTAGGAGTGGGCATTCTTTATTATGCAGGACTGATATTCGAAGGAATGCATTTCCTGTATCTGTCTTTTCTCATTTTTGTTGTACTGGCTTGCTTTATATACATTATCTCGTTGGTTAACCAAACGGAGTCAACATCTGCACTCAATTATAAACCAATCAAAATAAATAAGAGTGTAAAAGTTGCTTGGCTATTACTCGTAGTAGTAATGATAGGGGCATATATATTTTTCAATGGTAATTGATTTTGAATAATACAGAATACTAAAACAAAACAATATGGACACTATTTTAGAAAAATTATTTGAATGTGTGGAATTCGGGAAAATTAATCTGGCGGCAAACTTTCCTCCACAGATGAAGGGTCAGCCCGGTGCAGATGAATATACGAAGGAGGCTTTGGAGAAAGGAATTTCTCCGTCATCAATAATGAATGATGCCCTGATTCCCGCAATGAATAAGGTAGGGCAAAAATTTTCCGAGAATAAGATATTTGTACCTCAGATGTTGTTATCTGCAAAAGCAATGAATGCTTCTCTCGAGCATCTGAAACCCTTCTTTAAAAGCGGAGAAGTAAAAAGAAAAGGAACTTTTATTTTGGGAACCATATTCGGTGATTTACATGATATAGGCAAAAATCTTGTAGGTATGATGGTAGAAGGTGCAGGCTGGGAAGTAATCGATTTGGGAATTGATGTGAAGACAGAGAAATTCCTCGATACATTGCAACAGCATCCCGATGCGGTGGTTGGAATGTCGGCGTTACTCACCACCACCATGACAAACATGGAACCGGCAATTAAAGCCATTAAAGAAATATCACCCGCCACTAAAGTGCTTGTAGGAGGAGCGCCATTGTCGGCAAAATTTGCTACATCGATAGGTGCGGATGGTTATGGGAGAAATCCTCAGGAGAGTATTAAATGGTTAGATTCGGTTGTAGCACAAATAGTATAAAATATGGAGTGGACAAAACAAATATTAAAGAGTAAAAAGCGGTTAGCCATACCTATAATGACTCATCCGGGAATCGAAGCGATCGGTAAAACCGTAAAGAATGCTGTTACAAGCGGACAGATACATTACGAAGCGATAAAATACCTGGCAGACAATTATGACACGGCTGCTTGTACAGTAATTATGGATTTAACGGTCGAAGCCGAGACTTTCGGGGCACAAGTGAGCATGCCCGAAAACGAAGTTCCGACTGTGATAGGAAGACTGGTTTCTGATGAAACCTCTGTGAATGCTTTATTAGTTCCCGATTTATCGGCAGGACGAATCCCCGAATACATATTAGCAAATAAACTTGCAGCAGAAAACATCAGGAACAAGCCTGTTTTATCCGGTTGTATAGGACCTTTTTCTTTGGCAGGAAGACTGTACGACATGTCCGAGATAATGGTCGCTATTTATATAGAACCCGATATTATCAATACTTTATTGTCTAAATGCACCGCGTTTCTTATCAACTACTGTAAAGCATTGAAAAAAACAGGTACGGCAGGAATCGTAATCGCCGAACCTGCCGCAGGACTTTTATCCGATGAAGATTGCATGGAATATTCTACCAAATATGTGAAGCAAATAGTTAATGCTGTTCAAGATGATTCATTTACTGTTGTTCTCCACAATTGCGGAAATGGCGGACAATGCACCCATGCTATGGTTGAAAGTGGAGCAAAGGCGCTTCATTTTGGTAACCAAATAGATATGTCGGATGCCTTGAAAGAATGCCCTTCGGATGTTATTGTGATGGGAAATTTAGACCCGGTAGGCATTTTTAAGCAAAGTAGTCCGGATATTATTGCATCGAAAACCAAGGAGTTGTTGGAGAAAACCAAGGATTACAAAAACTTTGTGATATCGAGTGGTTGTGATCTTCCGCCTCACATTCCGGTAGAGAATTTAGATGCATTCTTTGGAGCAATAAAAGAGTTCAATAACGAATAAGGAACCTATGTTATGCCGGATAAGTTCCGATTATATCACTGTTCATTTCCCGATATTGCTCCAAGCCTGGATGATGTCCTGAGATTCTTGCAGGCAGAGGATGCAGAAGCAGAACATCCTGTAAGGATATCAGCAGAAGGCACCCTTAGCCGTCTGCAAAATCATCGGCATATATCAGGTGGATACATTATAAGAGAAATAGAATTTATTGATATAAAAAAAGGTATAATACAAATAGAGAACACAGAATTAGCTACCGGAACTCAGATTTGCAGCTATCTCAAAGGATCCTCTTTAGCCGCTCTGTTTATATGTACAGCGGGAGATGTCTTTACTCGAATGACTTCCGAATATAATTCCAAAGGAGAATATCTTGAAGCTTTTGTTGTAGATGCTATAGGTTCGCTTACTGTTGAGAATGCTATGGATAGAATCCAAAATGATTTATCGGATAAATTAAAAGAGAAAAGTTTAAATATAAGTAATCGTTACAGCCCCGGGTATTGCAATTGGGCATTATCCGGCCAGAAGAAATTATTCCAGTTAATCGGACAAAACGAAGTTGGTATTACTTTAACCGACTCGTGCCTGATGCATCCTATCAAATCCGTAAGTGGTATTATTGGAATAGGCTCTGATGTGAAGAAACGCGCTTATGGTTGTGAGATTTGCCGTAATACAGATTGTATTTACAGAAAGATATTAAATAAAAAATAATGAAGAGAAACAGAATAACGTGGTTAGCCGTATTATTGAGTTTTGCACTTTCATCTTTCGCTGCGGAAATTTACGTTTCGCCAAAAGGAAATGATTTTAATCCGGGCACTAAAACCCAACCGAAAGCAACACTTCACGCTGCAATGCGAGAAGCCCGCGAATTACGAAGATTGTTGAAAGTTGGGAAGGATGAACCCGTCCGCATTCTTATGCAAGGTGGAATATACCATTTATACGAACCTGTTTTCATTCGTCCGGAAGATTCGGGAACAGCATCAAGCCCCACTATTATAGAAGCCGTTCAAGGTGAACAGCCTGTTTTGAGTGGCGGGTTGAAAATTTCAGGTTGGAAGAAGGACGGTAAATTTTGGGTATCAGAAGTTCCATCTTTCAATGGAAACAGGATACAGTTCCGCCAATTCTGGGTAAATGGAAAGAAAGCAATTCGAGCGCGTAATGTTTCTGATTTTGAGAAGATGGACAGAATCAGAAGCAACGATAAGAAAAACGAAATATTATGGATCCCGGCTTCGGCGGTAAAAGGATTGTCTAAAGCCGAAAATCTCGAACTGGTTATTCACCAAATGTGGGCAATCGCTAATCTGAGAGTTAAATCCATAACCATACAAGGCGATTCGGCGGGAGTACGTTTTCATAATCCCGAATCCCGAATTCAATTCGAGCATCCATGGCCTCAACCAATGGTAAAGGAAGGGTTCAATTCTGCTTTCTATTTTACAAATGCTATTGAACTTTTGGATGAACCCGGAGAATGGTATCACGATATGAAAACGAATAAGCTTTATTATTTGCCTCGCGAGGATGAGGATATGAGAAATACGGATGCAATCGTTCCTGCTTTAGAAACATTGGTGGAAATAACCGGAACGCTCGACCGCCCTGTTCGGCATATTCAGTTTAAAGGGATATCTTTTAATTATACAACATGGACACGCCCTTCGGAGAAAGGGCACGTACCTCTTCAGGCAGGAATGTATTTGCTGGATGGATATAAATTGAAACCTCCCGGAGTTCCCGGAAATTTCAATAAAGGAATTGAAAATCAAGGATGGATAGGTCGTCCGCCTGCTGCCGTAATGGTACAGGCGGCTCAATTTATGAAGTTCGAAGTATGCTGCTTTGAACACATGGGTTCTTGCGGACTCGATTTTCTGTATGCCACTCAATATGATATTGTGAACGGATGTGTATTCAGGGATATTGCGGGAAATGCTATGCAAATAGGAAAGATGTCGGACACGGGTATGGAAACACATTTGCCATACGACCCTTCGGATGAGAGGGAAATATGTTCGTACCAAACCATCTCTAATAATTACATTACAAACGTAACAAACGATGATTGGGGATGTGTAGCCATTTGTGCAGGTTTTGTGAAAGATATAAATATTGAGCATAATGAGATAAGCGAAATTTCGTACAGTGGAATCAGTTTGGGATGGGGATGGACTAAAACTGTAAATTGTATGCGCAACAATCGCATTCATGGCAACTATATTCATCGTTATGGAAAGCACATGTACGATGTAGCAGGAATATACACATTGTCTGTTCAGTCAAAATCTTATATAACGGAAAATGCTGTAGAGCACATCTATCATCCTTCTTATGTGCATGATCCGCATCATTGGTTTTATTTATATACGGATGAAGGTAGTTCGTTTTTTACGGTAAAAGATAACTGGTGCCCGGAAGAAAAATTTCTTCAAAACGCCAATGGCCCCGGCAATGAGTGGACAAATAACGGCCCTATGGTGAACGATTCTATCCGCCGGAAAGCAGGCTTGCAGCAGGAATACAAATGGATTAAAGATATCAAGTAAAAACACATGGAACATAAAAAAGGAAGCTTAAAAAGTACGATCGTTGTATCTCTTACGAATTATCTCGATGCAGGTGCAATTGTGGCCGGTGCAAGTGGATTAACACTCTGGCAAAATTATCTTGGACTTACTGCCGGAAATCTTGGTTGGCTCAATGCTATCAGTGCCAATTGTTTCGGAGCAGCTGTAGGGGCAATTATGGGTGGATTTCTTGCCGATAAATACGGCCGTAAAACTATTTATACCTACAATATGCTTGTGTATATGTTGGGGGTTGCTATTATCATGTTTGCCGTAAGTTTTCCGATGTTGTTGCTCGGATTCCTGATCACAGGTATTTCGGTGGGCGCGGGTGTTCCTGCCTCGTGGACTTACATTTCTGAGAATTCGGAGGTGGGAAATCGCGGACGCAATATAGGTATTTCGCAGTTTGCATGGGGAGTAGGCCCTGCTATTATTCTTGTTTTGGGGATGTTGCTTGCGCCCGGTAAGGATGGAGAATCGGCAGGGATTTTGTTCGGATTAGTTCAGGAAATAGCGATATCCCTTTTGGGTAGCAATGCGAGCGCTGCAGCAGTCAACGTGTTCAGTAGCCGTATTATTTTCGGTTCGCTATTTATAGTAGCATTTATTGCGTGGACAATGCAGCGAAAGCTCGACGAGTCGAAAGATTGGGAAAAGGCTAAATTAGCGCAGGGTAAAGAGAAACAGCCCAGCGTTTTCGCATCGTTCGGGTTGCTCTTTACCAATAAGGTAAATATTCGTACGATGCTTTTCCTGGCGGGTATTTATATCTCCTGGAATTTTGTTGCAAGTGTAATGGGATTTTTTCAGCCGCATATCTACGAAACGGCGGGAGGACTTTCTAATGCACAGGCCAATATGTTATCGGCTATACAATGGCTAATTATCGTTGCGGTAACTTACTTTGGTTTTGCTATGTTGGTGGATAAAGTAAATCAGCGCTGGTTGTATTTCTTCGGAACAGGAATAGGTATAGTGGCGTGGTTGATTCTTGTTTTTGTGGGTATTAAAGACCATGCTGCATTATGGGCTTTCACGGTTCTTTGGGGTATTCAGGGAGGAATTAGCGTGCAGGCGTTTTACGCGCTTTGGGCATCCGAACTTTTTCCGGCCAAAAACCGTGCGGCGGCGCAAGGAGTTATGTTCTTTATCGTAAGAGGAGCTTCGGCGATATGGGGTTTGGCATTTGTAAATATTTACGGTGCAAACGGCGAAGGATTTACTTTAGCGGCCCACTTAATGATAGGATTATTACTTATCGCGTTGGTAATAGGTACAATCTGGACACCTAAAACACGGGGTAAGACACTGCAGCAAATAACAAAAGAAAGATACGGAGACGAGGTTTAAATATAGAAAAATTCAGATAGATGAAACAAACATGGATATATTATCCCGGCGACTATGAAATATGGTTGGGCAATGAAATGCAAAACCGCAGAACCGAGCGTGGAGGATTCTTCCCTCCTTTCTGGAAGATGGACAGCCATTATGTGGCGGTAGAATTTTCTACAACATTGGATTTGCCGGCCGAGGAAGATGTGGAAATATATGTAGAAGGAAAGTACAATATAAAACTTAACGGGAAAATACTGCCGGCATACAATAAAATAACGATCCCAAAGGGAAAGTCTAGTCTGCACATCAAAGTTTATAATCAGTTAAATGTTCCTGCTATCTATGTAAAAGGAAAAACATTTGGTTCGGACGAGACATGGAAAGTTACTTTCGAAGATAAGGAGTGGATAGACGAATCGGGGAAAGCTTCCGATACGTCATCCGGTACAACTTATCTGAATGCCGGATCATGGAATTTTAATTCGCCCGATACTCCACCCTCTAAGTTTAAATTGCCTACTACCCCAATGGAGGCTATTAAAACAGAAGAGAAAAACAATGGAATATTGGTTGATTTTGGAAAGGAAACATTCGGTTTTGTTAGATTCCATAACCTGAAAGGTAAAGGAAGATTATCTGTTTTCTATGGAGAATCTCCTGAAGAGGCTTTGGATACGGAATATTGTGAGACACTGGATTATTTTGACTTTAATGATAGCTCTCAAGATTTTACAACTCCCGATTCTAAAGCCTTTCGATACATTTATATAAAAAGTGGAGAGAATTTATCTTTTGATAGAGTGTCTATGCTTTACGAATACCTGCCTTTGGAGTATAGAGGAGGTTTCAGGTGTAATGATGAGCGTATCAATAAGATATGGAACGTGTCGGCATATACGATGCACCTAACATCACGTGAGTTTTTTATTGATGGTATCAAGCGCGACCGATGGATTTGGAGTGGCGATGCTTACCAAAGCTATCTGATGAACTATTATCTGTTCTTCGATTCGCCCTCTGTTACGCGAACAATGCTGAATCTTAGAGGGAAAGATCCGGTTACAAGCCATACAAACACCATTATGGATTATACCTTCTATTGGTTTATGGGTATTTACGATTACCTGCAATATACGGGAGATAACCGTTTTGTACGACAGTTCTACCCCCGTATGCAAAGTTTGATGGATTTTTGCCTGTCGAGAAGAAACAGCAACGGCATGATGGAAGGATTGGATGGCGATTGGGTATTTATTGATTGGGCAGATTTCAAAATGAGTAAAAGCGGAGAAGTGAGTTTTGAGCAGTTGCTCTTCTGCCGAAGTTTGGAAACAATGGCGCTGTGTGCAAAGATTGTGAACGATGCAGAAAGCGAAAAGAAGTATTCATCTTTAGCTAAGGATCTTCAAAAGAAACTATTTTCTGCCTTTTGGTGTGCAGATAAAGGTGCGTTTATACACAATCGTGATAATGATAAGAGGAGCGAACAGGTAACGCCTTATACAAATATGTTTGCAGTACTGTTTGGCTACCTGGATAATGAACAAACAGAAGCGGTAAAGAAAAACGTTCTGTTAAATCCCAATGCTTTGAAAATCACAACTCCCTACATGCGTTTTTATGAGTTGGAAGCACTTTGCGCATTGGGTGAACAGGATTATGTATTAAAAGAAATTCGTGATTATTGGGGAGGAATGCTCGATTTGGGCGCAACCTCATTCTGGGAAAAATACAACCCGAAAGAAAAAGGCAGAGAACACCTCGCCATGTATGGACGCCCTTATGGCAAAAGTCTTTGCCATGCGTGGGGAGCAAGTCCTATATACTTACTGGGTAAATATTACATGGGGGTAAAGCCCGAGAAAGAAGGATATAAAGAATTTAGCATTCGTCCGGTTTTGGGAGATCTGGAATGGATGGAAGGTTCTGTTCCTACTCCCAACGGAGATATCAAGGTTTACATGGATAAACAACAGATAAAAGTATCGGCAACCGAAGGAGAAGGGTACCTGTATTTTTCGAGTTCATCCAAACCTGAATCCAATTTCGGCATTATTGAACAGACCGAAAAACACAAATACAGGCTGAAAGTTACTGCATCATTGGGTGAATATTCTATAAAAGGAAGTTTTTGGCAAGAAGCATAAATCCAAAAGCCGGAGAACACATATACATGCGTTTTCCGGCTTTTGGTGTATTTCAGAATGCCTGCTATTATTCGTGTTTATGGATATCCCAACCAAGATACGTCTCTACTGCTTCATAAACAATATCCTGAACATTACCTCTACACATTGCAACATGATGTTCGAAGCCGTTTTTGCAGAGGTATTTCATCAGGTTTTGAAGATTAGGAACCTGTGTCACCGCTATACAGCCATCCATTCCGTACGGATCGTTGGTTATATTGCCTTCGCCCAGATAGGATTTGATGGTTCCTTTCGTATCGTCTGTCGATATTCTGAAATAGGTGAACGCCCCTGATGTTACTTTACCTATTACTGCTCCAAAGGTATTATCCGTACCCATTGTACGGCTCAACACTCCCAGATTATCCAGTTTCAGGTCGTTTTTTACAAAGCTTTTAGGAAAGTTTCCGCAGTGTGTACAAACGCACTTATTGCGATCTTGAGCAAAGTTATTATTCCAATCTGCTATTGCAGAAGCATTGCCCGAAGCCAGTGTTAGTATATACATCGAAACAGCTCCGGCAATATCTACCTCACATGCGCTCGGTATCAGTTTTTCGCCCAACATACTCATTGTAACACAGGCTGCACATCCGTAATTTACCTGCAATGAATCCCAGCACTGAACAGCTACGGCATCGATATCGTTTGCAGCAATCCATTTATCAACGGCCAAACCGAATTTTGCCTGCTTCTTCAATTTTTGTTCATATCCGTTCGGAACAGATGCGTAGTTATGTATTTCCTCTATCCGTTTCAATAAACCGGGATCTGCATCGCTTATAGCGTCTGCCTCACCTAAGATTTCGGAAAGATCGACAGGTACAACCGTTATGCCTGCGCGCTGAAGTATCTTTTCGGAAGCGCGTACAGTCTGAAATCCTGTCGGACGCGCTCCGATAGCTCCGATGCGTGCTCCTCGAATATTGTTCACCACACGGCAAATGCCTGCAAAGCGGTTGATATCTTGAAGCAGTAACGGACTGTTTATGGAGTAAGTATGTAGCGTAGTATCCGTAAAAGGAATACCATATTGGTACAGATTGTTGCACACCGACAATTTACCACAAAATGCATCGCGGCGATTGTCAAGGTCTACTTTGTCGTTTTCGTCATCGCATGCCTGAACCAAAACAGGAACATTAAGATTTGCCAGTTGTATGGCATTAATGATACCTATCTCAAAACCAAAGTTAGGCAAAGTAACGATAATCCCATCAATACGTTCGCGGTTCTTTTTGAAAAGTTCGGCGCATTTAATTCCATCCTCACGCGTTTCAATGCTCCCCGACCCTGTAGGCGTATCGTTATCGTCCAGAATTACATAGTCATAATCGTTCGAGCGAAGTGTCTTTAATAATGTTTCCCGAACATCTTTGGCCAATGCCGAGTTGAAGTAACTACGGGTAGCCAATATGATTCCGAATGTTATTTTCTTGTTTCTCATAATAGAATATTGTTGATTTAGTTACTATTTTTCTGTATCATTCCCAAGGCATTTAGCCAACCGGAGTATAATTGTTCACGCGCATCATTATCCATACAAGGCGAAAATACCTGTAGGGTTTGTCTGAGTAGGGTAACTTCTTCCATCGATTTCCATATTCCGCGTGCCAACCCGTTCATCACAACAGCACCGAGCGCCGATGCTTCTTCTATATTAGAACGGTTTATTACCGCATCGAGTATATCACTTTGAAATTGCATCAGAAAGGCATTTTTTGTCGGGCCACCGTCTACCCTCAATTCTTTCAGTGCTATTCCTGCTTGCGTTGTCATGAGACTAACAAGATCTTTTATCTGATAAGCAATTGCCTCAAGAGCTGCTCTAACAACATGCGCCTTCCCCGTGCTCAAATCCATTCCGTATATCATAGCCTTTGCCTGATGATTCCACCAAGGGGCGCCCAATCCTGCAAAAGCCGGAATAAAATACACGCCTCCGTTGTTGGCCACACTTGTAGCAATAGTTTCTACCTCGGATGGATTGCCGATAAGTTTCAATTTTTCTTCGAGCCATTTGATGGTAGCGCCTGTGCAATGTATATTTCCTTCGAAAGCATAATATACTTTTCCGCAAGCAGCAAAACCCACCGATGTTACTAATCCTCCTGCTGCTTCAACCGGTTGCTGCCCGATATTGACCATAACAGACGAACCTGTTCCGTAGGTGCATTTACCCATACCCGGTTCGAAACACATTTGTCCGGCAAGGGCCCCATGAGAATCACCGAGTATCCCGGCAATGGTAACAGGGTGCGAAAAGAGCCCCTCAAAAGTACTTTCACCAAAAAGCGAATCGCAAGGTTTGGCTTCAGCCATCATAGCGCGCGGAATAGTAAAAAGCGAAAGCAGCTCATCGTCCCAATCGAGTGTATGTATATTGAACAAAAGCGTACGTGAAGCATTTGTATAATCCGTAGCATGCACTTTCCCTCCGGTTAGTTTCCACAACAGCCAAGAGTCAATGGTACCTGCAAGCAGTTTTCCTTCCTCTGCTTGCGCACGCGCGTTTTCTACATTATCAAGTATCCATTGAATACCACTTGCCGAAAAATACGGATCGATGATAAGCCCGCTTTTGTTTTTTATAGTTTCGGTATACCCTGCGGCAATCAATTTATTACAAATATCAGTTCCGCGTTGGCACTGCCAAACAATTGCATGATATATAGGTTTTCCGGTTTCTCTATTCCAAACAACTGCCGTTTCGCGTTGATTGGTTATAGCCACCGAGCAGGTTGCTTCCGGTTCTATCTTCCGATTTTCCAGAACGTTTTTTACAGCTTTGAGTGTGTTATTATATATTTCTTCGGCATCATGTTCTACCCACCCCGGTTGAGGATAATATTGCTCATGATTTATTGTGGAACGGTAAAGCAGTTCACATTTGTCATTAAACAGTATAACTTTCGTTCCGGCTGTACTCTGATCGATAGAGATGATATAATTTTTCATTCAGATAATTGAAAGTATTTATTGATACGGAAAAATGTTTCTTTTTATTTTAGATGGACTGCCGCTTGATATATACCTTCCGCGTCTATTCCATAATGATGAAATATTTCCAACGGTTTACCATGAATGGCATTTTCATCGGGTATTCCTAATATTTTAACAGGAACAGGATGATTCTGCACTACTGTTTCCGCAACAATTGCGCCAAGTCCTCCAAATACGCTGTGCTCCTCTACGGTTATAATTTTACCCGTTTCTTTCGCAGCTTTCAATATTATTTCGGTATCCGCAGGTTTTAACGTATGCATATCTATTACCCGTGCATTTATGCCTTCACCTTTAAGTTTTTGGGCAGCCATACAACAGTGGTAAACTGTTTCTCCCGTACCAATCAATGTAATGTCATTTCCATCCATCAGGGTATTGGCTTTGCCTATCCGGAAATCGAAATTATCATCCTGATAAACATTGGGTACCGCATTACGCCCTACACGTATGTACACAGGAAACTCATAATCTACCAGTTGTTCTACCAATTTCTCTGTTTGCCTTGCATCGCAAGGAAAAACGAGATGCATTTCCGGAAACGTGCGAAGCACAGCAATATCGTGCAAACTGTGATGGGTAGTTCCCAAAGCCCCATAGCTTACGCCTCCGCTCACTCCTAATATCTTTACATTGTTATGCGAATAAGCCAAGTCTATCTTTACCTGTTCCAGGCTACGGGCAACGTAAAAGCACGCCGGTCCGCACACAAAAACTTTTTTACCGGCCATAGACAAACCGGCACCTACACCAATAGCATTTTGTTCTGCAATGCCTACTTCAACAAACTGTTCGGGTAATTCTTTAGCAAAATCGTCTAAGGTAACAGAGCCTCTGGCATCGGAGGTTACCGCTACTATACTTTTATCTTTTTTGCCCAGTTTCAGTAAGGTATTCGTAAAACTTTTCCTACATGGGATGGTTTGAGTTGTATTCATGTTATAAAGTCAGATTTTATGAGAAGAAAGTTGATTGATCCGAAATTCGAGTTCCGATGCGCATTGTAGATACTCCTCTTCGTTAGGTATTCCGTGATGCCATTTTAACACATTTTCCATATAAGGAATTCCTTTTCCTTTTGTGCTTTTGGCGATAATCAGATGTGGCTTGTTCTTGTTGAAATCGATACCATCCAATGCTTTAACAACGCACTCCATGTTATCTCCGTTGATTTCAGCAACATCCCACCCAAAAGCTGTCCAACGTTCTTTTATAGGGTCGATAGACATAACATTTTCCGTTTTGTCGCTTATCTGCAATCCATTCCGGTCGATAATAGCAACCAGGTTGTTTAGCTTATAATGCCCCGCCGACATGGCAGCTTCATAGATAGAACCTTCACCTTGCTCGCCATCTCCCATCAAAACAAAGGTTTTGTAATCTTTATTATCCATTTTGGCTGCAATAGCCAATCCTACTCCAACAGAAAGCCCATGCCCCAAAGCTCCGGTATTAACTTCTATACCGGGAACTTTTACTGTTGGGTGCCCGGCTAATGGAGAATTGTATTCTCCGTAAGTGTTTAAAAGCTGCGATGAAATGAATCCTCTTTCTTCTAAAACGCAGTATAGAGCTTCCACACAATGCCCTTTGCTCATGATAAATCGGTCGCGATTTTCTTTTTTAGGCTGCGTAGGATCTACATTTAACGTATGGAAATACAATGCCGTTAACACATTAAGAGACGATAAGCCTCCTCCTATATGCCCGGCCTTTGCATTATAAACTACATCGAGTAGTCTTTTCCTCAGTTTTGCAGCAGTATATTCCAGATTGTCAATCTTTTCTTTTTGTGTCATTTTGTTTACTTTTTCTTTTTGATCATATCATTTTCTTAGCCAGGAAAATAATGACGTAAAAATAGAAAGAATATAATTCAAAAACAAACAAATAAGGCTAAATATTTTCTTTTGCTTTCGTTTTTTAGTAGAAAAGAAAACAAAAGAAATTTTTAGTGGTGTATATTCGAAGAACAGATACGTTTTCGGGGAAACCGACACAAGCATGAAAGAAGCATGAGATAGTGGATTTTTCTTCTTTTCTTTTTCTTCTTTTTATATTATCTTTTCTTATATGTTATGTTGCTATAGGGTAGCTATAGCTAGTGCTAATTGAAGCGTTTTTTATATTGCTGGTATTAAACGATTTATCAAATAGTTTACAACAGTGATTCGCCGTTAAAAAGTGTTGAATGCGCAGTGGTTTTTTACAATCTGCAACTAAAAACAATTAAAATGCAACGTCCATTCTCCCAAATGCGCGTTGTATCCGTGTCAAATGCAACGTGCTAATTCGAAAAAGCAACGCGCATTGAGAGAAATGCAACGCGCAAAACACTCCATAATTAATGGCTCATTCATATTTTAGATTAATCTTATTAGCCACGGATATAAGCCCCATCGCACCCAAAGAGAAGACAGGTAGAGGGCTATAAAATAAATCTTGAAACAAGCAGGGACATTTAAATGGAATTACTAACTTTGTAACGCAATTCGGAAAGATTATGGACATCAAAAAATGGGTATCTGCATTTGGGTTTACACCGAAAGAGAATACAGCGAATACTTTCAGTAAACAATATCCACTATGCGGTGGTTATTGTATCGATGTTGATTTTAATAAGGAAGAAATATTTTATAATGAAATTGTTTCGGACAGTAAAACCACCCAAAATTTTTCACAGCCTGAAAACTTCGTAATACTTGAATGCGTTGATAGACTTTTAACCCAAGGATATAAACCTCAAAACATTATACTCGAAAAAGTTTGGCGTTCCGGTCATGGCACTTCCGGGCGTTTGGATATTTGTGTAACCCATGACGATGGCTCTCCCTACCTTTTGGTAGAATGTAAGACTTATGGAAAAGAGTTTGAAAAGGAGCTTGTTAAAACACACAAAGACGGAGGGCAGTTATTCACCTATTTCCAACTTTCGGGAGGTAAAGCAGATGTTATTATGCTGTATGCTTCTGAATTGAAAGGGAAAGAAATTATATACAGAAATGAAATCATTAAGATAGAAGATGAATATCGGAGTGGTGAGGTAAAGGACATTTACGAGAAATGGAATAAACTCACTAAGGATAACGGCATCTTTGATTCTTGGGTTAAGCCCTATAATTTTCAAAGCAAGGCACTGACTAAAGAGCAGCTAAAGGAAATACACTCTAAAGATGCGAGTTTTATTTTTAACCGTTTTCTTGAAATTCTTCGCCATAATGTTGTTTCGGA
>DAIMFE010000070.1:0-17426 GCA_036724805.1 Bacteroides sp. | reverse complement strand
TAATCCGCCTTTTCAGTTGTTCTTTTACTCTTTCAAGGGCAGATCGGATATTTTGTAAGTCCTTATTCCTATTATTACTCGCTGGAATATAAGTTAGATCTATATCAACAGACAGCCGAGGCATATTTAGTCAAAACAAGTTGATAGCTGGCCCTCCGTGAAGCGCAAAGACATTCTCTTTTGCTATCTCTGGCATAATATCCAATAAAAGTGATACTTGTTTCTTGTATGTTTCTTTCATTATGATAATTCTTTTGGTAGCACTAAATTATATTCCGGCACTAAAACTCCATGATTAGCAAGACTACGATTGCCAGAACCGAGGTCTATCTTCGCTATATCTATATACTTGAACCAAGAATGTCTGGCTTTCTCAGCAAAATAAAGAAAGAGTCTTTTGGTTTTTATGGATTTACATGCACCCAATAACTCCTGCACTTGTTTAGGACGCAATGTTGATAAGCCTTCCATTAGTTCATACGCTTCGGTTAGAGAAAACTCATTGGGGCATAACGATAAACATTCCATCATTGCTCTCCCCAGATTTGATATTTTCATACTTATTCCTGCATTCTGATAATCTACCAAACCAACAGAATCCAGGTTAAATAAAGTAGTCCGAAAAAGTTTATATTCAACATCCCATTTATTGTTGATGAGCCACGGCGGTAGTTCGGTTCGTCCCGGAACAAACAACGTCGTTTCGGGAGCATTTAGCTGAAAGTAGTGTGTACTGCCTTGTAGCTCCAATGCAGAACGTCCTCCTATATGGATATTCACATTTGCTTGAGATTGTAATGCGGAAAGGGCACCTGATAGCATAAGTGAATCTCCCGATTTAATCATTGCTCCTTTACCTATAAGTTTGAGCCAACCACCTTTTCTATATCTTTGTAGTAATTGGTATGAATACCCTTTAGAGACAAGCCAAGAAGATAGCAGTACAAGTCCTTTGGGCGAGTCTTGTATCAACTTATTTATTTTTGTTTGGTTTATTTCTGCTGGATTATCCATACTATTTGTATATATATTCCTGCGAATATAAACAATTTCTTTCAAGCAGACAAGCCTCTTAGTTTATAATCACCCGGACTGCTATACTTTTAGTATAGATATAACGACATAAAAGAACATGAAAATGCCGCATGCTACACCCTACATAAACCTGTTTGTTTATTAGAAGTTTATATTAATTCTTACAACTTGCAGCTAATATCCAGCGGCTTCAATTGTTTGAAGAAATCATTTCCTTTATCGTCAACAAGAATAAAGGCCGGGAAGTCAACTACTTCAATCTTCCAGATTGCTTCCATTCCCAATTCGGGATATTCTAAACATTCTACTTTCTTAATGTTATCCTGCGCCAAAATAGCTGCGGGGCCACCGATACTACCCAAGTAGAAGCCACCATACTTGCAACAAGCATCAGTAACCTGTTGTGAGCGGTTTCCTTTGGCAATCATAATCATGCTTCCGCCATTCTTTTGAAAAAGATCAACATAAGAATCCATCCGTCCTGCTGTAGTCGGGCCGAAAGATCCGGAAGGCATTCCTTTAGGAGTTTTAGCAGGCCCGGCATAATATATAGGATGATCTTTTACATATTGAGGCAATCCTTCGCCACGATCCAGCCGTTCTTTGAGTTTGGCATGAGCGATGTCTCGTCCAACAATTATGGTGCCGTTAAGAGACAAGCGCGTAGATACCGGATATTTTGTTAACTCTTTAAGTATATCGGCCATTGGTTGATTAAGATCTATTTTAACAGCATCACCCTCGCCGGCATTACGATATTGTTCCGGAATGTATTTACCCGGATTATCTTCCAACTTCTCAATCCAGATACCTTCTTTATTTATTTTGGCTTTAATATTACGGTCGGCCGAGCAAGAAACCCCCAACCCTACCGGGCACGAAGCGCCATGACGAGGCAAACGAATAATACGAATATCATGCGCGAAATACTTTCCGCCGAACTGTGCGCCCAATCCCATCTTCTGGGCTTCACATAACACTTGTTTTTCCAGTTCGATATCGCGGAAAGCCTGTCCACCCTCGTTTCCTTGAGTAGGCAATGTATCATAATACTTAGCCGAAGCTAATTTTACTGTCTTCAGATTCACCTCTGCAGAAGTACCGCCAATTACAAAAGCAATATGATAAGGAGGGCATGCGGCAGTTCCTAATGATTTCATTTTCTCAACAAGGAAAGGTATCAGTTTCTCCGGCGTTAACAGTGCTTTAGTTTCCTGATACAAATATGTTTTATTGGCAGAGCCTCCCCCCTTCGCGATACACAAAAATTTATACTCCGCACCTTGAATAGCGTAAAGATCTATTTGCGCCGGAAGATTGCAACCTGTATTCTTTTCATCATACATGTTTAAAGGAACATTCTGCGAATAGCGAAGATTTTCTTCTGTATATGTTTTATATACGCCTTTTGATAGAGCTTCCTCATCATTTCCACCGGTCCAAACCTGTTGACCTTTCTTTCCCATTATGATAGCAGTGCCGGTATCCTGGCAGAAAGGAAGTTTTCCTTTTGCCGAAACCTCGGCATTGCGGAGGAATGTAAGGGCCACATATTTATCATTTTCACTCGCTTGAGGATCAGAAAGAATTTTCGCAACCTGTTGCTGATGTTCAGGGCGGAGCATAAAAGCTACATCTCGAAAAGCGGCATTTGCCAAAGCAGTGAGCCCTTCTTCTTCAACTTTAAGAATTTCTTTTCCTTCAAATTCGCTTACCGAAACATAATCTTTTGTAAGTAAATAATACTCGGTTGTATCTTTACCCATTGGAAATGGTTCTTGATACTTAAATGGAGGTGTTGCCATATTTTTTATTTATTACGTAGTTTTAGTTAGATGTGCAAAGGTAACAATATAAATGCAAAAAGCCTATTAAAACAACCGCTATAATTTCTCAATTTAGTGATAAATATACCTCCTTTGCACGATGTTTTTATGCCGCAAAAAAGCACTTAAAAAAAATTCTGTAAAGCCCTTGCAGAAGCCGTTACGTTTAAATTGAACGTCCGTTGAAATCCGTTGCAACAAAAGAACATAAAAGAACAGATAAGAACAGATAAGATAATAACAACAACAACAAAAGAAGAAAAAGAAGAAAAGTTTGCTGTTGTTGCTGTTGCTGCTGCTGTTTTTTTCTTCCGAATTAAAAAACCGCATATTTTCGCATGGCGTTGTGGTTTACACAGTCTGCATCGACCCAAATGCAACGGGCATTTGAGAATTAGCAACGGGCATTGGGAAATTAGCAACGAGCATTGGGGAGAAATGCAACGCGCATTTGGGAGAGATGAAAGTTCCTTTTTGAACAAAACATGGGATAACCCTTGCTCAAATAGCCCTAATGGGCATTTTGAAATAAATGCAAAATAATAAATCGTTTTATCCGTTTTTATGTGAAAAATTGGTTATTTTTGTACCGCAAACACACCAAACACATTAAAAAACCATTATGAAAAAAACCATTATGAAAAGACTGAATTTATTTGCAACCGGCTTATTACTGATGGTTGCGCTATTTTTTGCAGGATGTAGCGATGATGACGACAAAAATAACTCACCGATTATTTTCGCAAACAACAAAGACTTAACGCAGGAAATTTACGCTGATGACAAAGAAGTTAAAATAAAATTCACCACCACCACCGGTTGGTCTGCCGGAAAGCCTACCAGCAGCAGAGACGCGAACCCCACATGGCTATCCATATCTCCCAACCACGGGGATGCAGGTGATCACGAAGTTACCATTACGATAGAACCTAACACCACCAGAGATATCAGAACGGCGTATATCACCATAACCTGTGATGGCATGCCCTTCAAAATCCAATTTGAACAAAGCCACAAAAAGAAAGACGGCAGCTATGTAGTTTACCCGGCTAAGTTCCAGGTATTCAGCTGTAATCCCGAATGGAATCCTACAGATGATAATCCATACAACCCCGGTGAAGAGGCCATACTCAAAGTGTATAAAGGGAACGATCTGCTGGGAGATTACAAGGCTAACGCGGATGGAGCTATCAGTTTAAATCTCGAAAAAGGGGATTATACTTACACAATAGCCAAAGGAAATGAGAAAAATATTCTTGACCCCGGATATCAGATTGCCGGCATATTTACCTCAACAGAAGAAACGGAAGAAATCGCGGGAAGCAAATTAGGCGATTTGAAATTTGCCGACTTAAATGGGGATAAGGTTATAAATAGCAGTGATATTGTGAAAATCGCCTCGTTTACAGTAGAACAAAGCGATGCCGAAAGTGCGAATGTATATGAAATTTATATCGCTCCCCAGGATTTTAAGCCAACATATGTGCCATTTGCATACAAAGAAGCAAAAGAAACAATGAATGAGGCATTCGCGAAAATCCTAAAAGAAAGCTATATGATTGATGCTGCCATAACCAGAGAAACAGCATTACCCAATCCATATTCTGTATTCAGAAATCTTAATCACAATGCCAATACGACTCCTATAGCCACCTTATGGAACGAATCGTATCGCGTTTTAAAACAAGCCCAATTAATAATTGATAATCTGGGCGCAATAGGTGGAGAATTAACAGAAGAAGAGATGAGAAAAAATGAGGAGAATATCGCCGATGCGCGTTTGTATAAAACATACGCCTACTCAATTCTGGCAAATTATTTTGGCGGTGTTCCTATTTACGAAGCATCTTCTACCGAAGATATTGAAAGAAGCAGTATTGAAGAACTACAAGGAATTATCGAAGCTGAAGGCAATAGCGCCATTGAAGGCGGTAATGAGAACACAAAACACCAGGCATACCAATTGCTGGCCCGACTAGCTATGGTGAAGAAAGAGTATCAAAGCGCTTTTGAATATACGAAACAAATTATAAATTCCGGTAGATATAAAATAAGCAGCAATCTTTCATGGGGCACCGATGCGATAAGCATTAAATTCGTTTTAGATATTCCCGGAGAAATGGGAAAAGGCTCATTTAGCCTCCCTGTTCGTTATTGCGAAACTTTATTACTCAATGCCGAAGCCGCGCTAAAACTGGGTAATGCGAGTGAAGCCATGCAGATAATAAATCAGCTACTTACAGCACAAGGCAAACCGGGGTTACAAAACGACTACGAATTAACTGCCGAATTAGAATCTCTTTGGGTAACATTGTTTAAGTATGAAGGAATAACATTTGGCCGATGGATGAGAACCGGTCAGTACGCTAAAATACCCGGATTTAACAGCAATAAACACAAATTATTGCCACTGCCCGCTTCAGCGATAACAAGTAACGTAAAGCAAAATCCGGGCTGGTAAACCAATAAAACAATACTTTCACTTTTCCTTATTTGGTATTAAACATTTGATTTTATACATGGGGTATTCTTACCCCATGTAACAACTCCTTTCTACTTTTTAGCTAAATAAAGGATAATTATTAGTACTTTTGTACCTTAATATTAATTAAGGCATATGAGAAATCGATTTATCCTATTGACAGTCTTCTTAGCCGCTATTTTAACGGTTAACGCGCAGACAGAGAAAATTAAGTTTGTTGAATACGACCTACCAAATGGGTTACATGTAATTTTGCATCATGACGATAGAACACCCAATGTTATGGCATCCATAATGTATCATGTGGGTGCGAAAAATGAAGATCCTTCCCGTACGGGCTTTGCCCATTTCTTCGAGCATCTTATGTTCGAGGGTTCCGAGAACATTAACAGAGGCGAATTCTTTAAAATTGTTCAGGCGGCCGGTGGCTCTCTGAATGCTAATACCAGCCCGGACAGAACTTATTATTATGAGAACATGCCTTCTAATCAATTAGAATTAGCTTTGTGGATGGAGTCGGAAAGAATGCTACATGCTAAAATTGATACGATTGGCGTAAACACTCAAAAAGGAGTTGTTATTGAAGAAAAGAAACAAACATACGATAACCGCCCTTACGGTACTTTCATGGAGGAACTTGGTAAGAGAGCTTTTACCAAACATCCATACAAATGGCAAACAATTGGCGATCCGGAACATATCAGGGCAGCGGATTTCAACGATATTGTTAAATTTTATGATACATTTTATGTTCCTAACAACAGCGTTCTGGTTATCGCGGGCGATTTCGATGAAAAGCAAACGCGCGAATGGATAAATAAATACTTTGGTGATATTCCACAGGGTACACTCCCTATCTATCGACCGGATATTGTTGAGCCACAACAAACAGAAGAAATAAAAGATGTTGTTTATGATAACATCCAACTGCCGGCGCTCTTTATGGCATACCATTCTCCTGCTATGGGAACAAAAGAATCGTATGCGATGGATATTGCAACGCAAATACTTCATGGTGGTGCCGCATCGCGCATGAAAACCAATCTTGATGATAAAGGATTAACACTGCAAACAGCTGTACTTAATCATGCTATGGAAGATCCCGGATTGGTATATGTTATATCTATTCCTAACATGGGCAATTCGTTGGATGATGTTGAAAGCGCTGTTACGAATGAGATAAATAAGTTATCAACCGAATTGGTTTCGGAAGAAGAATTTCAGATGGCTATGGCGGCAAAAGAGTTCGAGGTAGCTGCCAATCTCGAATCTCTGGATGGCAAAGCCGAGCAGCTAGCCAATAATTATACTTACTTTAAAGACACCGACCGGATTAACAAAGAATTGGAAAATTACGAACAGATTACACGCCAAGATATTATGGATGTTGCCAAGAAATATCTGCAAACCAATTCTCGCGTGGCATTACGCTATTTACCAATGTCAGAAAAAGAATAAACGGAGTGATAATTATTTAATATAAATAATGAGATGAAAAAAAACATATATATTCTGCTGATTATTCTTATCAGTTCTTTTACGGCAAATGCCCAAACTTTAGACAGAAGCATCCGCCCGTCTGCGGCTCCGGCTAAGGAAGTCAACATAAAGGATGCCCAAATATTTACGCTTAAAAACGGCTTGAAAGTTTTTCTGGTAGAAGACAAATCAACCCCTCTAACCTACTATTCGCTTCAATTGGATGTTAAACCCTCATTAGAAGGTGATAAAGTGGGGCGCAACGCGTTGTTTAACGAAGTATTTGGTGCTATGACCAAAAACAGAACCAAAGAACAGCTAAACAAAGACATCGACCTTATTGGTATGCGGGGAGGAGTTAGCCGCTACGGAGGTTATGCCTATTATTTAAATAAATATCACGATAAGGCATTAGAACTGCTAACGGATATGCTCTTCAATCCGGTATTTTCTCAGGAAGAGTTTGATCTTGCACTGAATAAATATAAAACCGATCTTTCTGCCGTAGGCGATGATCCGGGTGGGATAACAAACCGCCTGGCAACAGCCTTGATTTATGGAAAAGGCTATCCGGCCGGAGAAGTGATGACCGTTGAAAGTTTGGATAAGGTTACGCTTTCCGATCTCGAAGATTACTACAACACCTATTTCGCACCCAATGTGTCGCGGTTAGTAATTGTAGGAAATATATCAAAGAAAGAAGCACAGAAGCAAGCAGAAAAATATTTCGGTAAATGGGCAAAGAAAGATGTTCCGGTTACTCAATATAATATTCCGGTTGCTCCCGCGCAGCGGAAAGTGGCATTCGCAAATAAACCGGATGCTGTACAATCGGCTATAGATGTAGCCTATCCTTTGCAATTTAATCCTAAAGAACCGGACTATGACGCGGCAGCTATTATGAACCAGATTCTTGGTGGTGGAACAGGGCATTTATTTATGAATCTTCGGGAAGACAAAAGTTGGACTTATGGTATTTATACTTCTTTATTGCCGGATGAACAGGTTGGGTCCATGTCGCTTACCAGCGGTAGAGGCGCTGCTTCTGTAAAGGCCATGGCCACCGACAGTGCTGTGTACGAAATTCTTAAAGAATTTGACCGCATCATTGCCGAACCTGTTACCGAACAGGAATTAAAAGATGCCGTTACCGACCGTGCCGGTAGGTTCTCACGCTCATTGGCAGAATCGGGTACTATCGCGCAATTCGCTGTAAATATTGATAAATACAACCTTCCCAAAGATTATTACCGCAATTATCTGAAACGCATGGAAGCGTTAACAGTTGCCGATATCCAGGCGGCTGCTAAAAAATACATTAAACCGGAAAATGCATGGATTATAGTTACCGGTGATAAGCAATATGCTGATAAGCTGGCTCAATTTGCAGGTGATGGAAAGGTGCAATGGTATGATTATGACGCTAACCCGATTGAAACTCCCAAAGCACAAGTAATTACTATCGCTCCGGAAACGGTTATTAATAATTACATAAAGGCCATTGGCGGCAAAGAGGCTATCGATAAGATAAACGATTATAAAATCACCGGCGAAATGCTCGTCTCAGGACAGTCGGCCGCAATAGAACAGTACTTCAAGAAACCGAATCTCTCTACTGCGATTATTTCAATGCAGGGAACGATGCTTCAGAAAATGGCTTTCGATGGAAAGGTTCTTCGCGTATCAGGAATGCAGCAGGGACCTCAAGAGATTACCGAAGGAGACGAGTATGAAGAAATGAAAAACAATGCAAGCCTCGATGCGGAATTGTCTTATCTTTCTAACGGATCGCAATTAACTATTGAGGGTGTTGAACCTGTTAATAATGAAGATGCTTATGTCCTGAAAATTGTATTGAATGGAAAAACTAAAACGGAATACTATAGCGTAAACAGCGGATTAAAACTCCGTTACACGCAAACAAATACTACTCCGGGGGGCGACATACAGGTAATCAATAATCTGAGCGATTATCGCGAAGTTGGCGGGGTAAAGATTCCATATAAGGTTGAGCAATCGGCAATGGGGCAAGTAGTTACTACAATTATTAAAGACGTTGAGGTTAATACAGGCCTGAAAGATTCTGTTTTTAATTAGTACTCAATTTTACATAGATAATAATGCCGTATGGTGTAGGGGCGGGCCTTGTGTCCGCCCTTGAATATATACATACGATTAGATTGTTTCATGTACCAGTATCGACTGCCTAATGACAATTTGCTATCCATTAACACCATATGACTTGCCCAATTTATTTTAGAGATGGGGAGCACATGAAGCTGTTTTCTAGACGAGTTTAATCTGTGCCTGCTGAATTTCAGCGCTAATTGCATGGATATATTTTTCAAATTCTTTTCGATCTGTATTTGTATCAGGCTTATTCATAACAGTAAAATAATTACAAATATTAGGCAAAGATATTCATTCTTAACCACAACTAGTCGAACTTGCTCATTGCATTTGCCTTAATACCACCAGCAATATCGATATAGGGTTTGCTCTCCTCTTTTATTTCATTAATACCGATACACGGTTAATCAATTCATCTCCTAAGTTGGTTTTCTCTTCGATGTGCTTCAATACCGCCTTTACAAAAGTATTGCTTTCAAAATCTCCGCGTACTTGTTCGAAATCCATTTTCATTTCACTACGAGAGCCATCAGCGCCAAAGCCAGTCATAGACGACAAAGAAAACTCTTTGCGGGCATCTTCGTACACCATCTTATCCAAGCCAACTACCGCGTCTTTCCATGCATTTACTATGAAAATAATATCTTCGGCAGTAATAGTCTCCGGATCAATAGCATAAAATTCTTTTATTTTCTCGTAAGCCCATGTCCATTCGTAAGTATAATAGTTTTTATGCATGGTTTCAAAACTTTCGTTGATACACCTCAAGCGGTTAATTTCACCGTTTTCAATACCATTCAGTAGTTTATCAATTTCACTTTTAGGGGCAATAAGGCCCGAAATATCTACCCATTCGCCTTTACCTATTTCTACATCCGGCTTAAGGCGGGCGCGTATTTCTTCATTACTTTTGAAATTAATCCCTTCCAACCGCTTTATAATAGAGTTACCAAGAAATTTGTGAATGCCTATCTCATAATGCTTAATTCCTTTATTAAGAGATGAATTTTTGATTTTAGCACTCTGATAAGAATAGATCTCGGAGGTTTCTCCCGATACTTTACGCAGGTCTTTAAGGATTTCTCTGCCTTTAAACATTTTTTGTATTGTATAAGGGCTTAACAGATTATAGTTGATAAAATCTAACTTATTGGGGTCGGTGCGTTTATCTCGCTTCGGCCATTTCTGCGCATCACGAATGGTACCCACGCTTCGAAGATTTACACCCGGTATAAGATACGTGGTATTTGCTTGTTCAATAAGATAAGAAAATGGGAGATTGGAGGTGTCGGCATGGTTTACATGGCGCCCCATTACCAATGAGAACGCGCCTACGCGGGCCGGCCAAAGTATATACGAATCGGATGTTGTTTTCGCTCCCCTTTCCATTGTTCCCTGATGGATAGGCCCGAGTTTATACATGTGGTTACTCTGATTGGAGCCCGATCCGGCATTCATAAAAGAAAACATTCCGGCAATAAGCAAGGTAGATTTATGGTGGGTAACCGTATAGGGCCCTGCGAATATAGCACAGGCTTCGCCATTTAACCCCTGGCAATTGCTGAAAAACAGAGAATCGGATGCGGAATAATTATGGCCTAATTCGCAAGCCTGCCCTACAAAACAACGACTAAGAACAGTGCCATCATCAACATGAGAGCCGGAACTGATTATAAAATCCTCACAAATAACACTATACCCTATATGAACCGGTGCGTATTCATTGCTGTTGATGCTTCCGTTTTCAAGTCGGCAGGTGCCCTCAATGCGGCAATGATCTCCAATTTTTACGTTCTTGATGCATCCTGCGTTAATGATCGTTACCCGATTACCTATTTTACCTACTGTTGAGGCATATTTATTGGAGTAATAATCGGTTATCTCCTTCATCTTTTTTATTAATTCGGGTCGATGCCGGTACAGCGCCATGATATAGGCCTGGTGCGCGGATAGCTTATCGCTCATGCACACTTCGCGCCCTCCGGTTTCATTTAATACGGACGATTCGCATCCGTTGCCAAATTTGGTTAGTCCGTCTACAAGAATCAGATCTACATTCTCAATGAAGGTATCGTTCCCTATTTCGTAGTTCGCAATATAGTTTTGGATGTTTTCTATAAAACAATTATCTCCCAAAATAACATTGTGTAATGTTACATGCCGCAACCCCGAATGTTTCTTTATCCCACCGGGCAGGGTAAAATCAGATTCGAATACTCCCAATTTAACCTCTCCCGAGAAACGGGTATGATGCACATATTGTGGCGTAAAGTTTTCGTCAACGTATACTTTATCCCAATTGTCGGCCAGGCACGACTGACCCTTTAACTGCGCAATTTCTTCTGCAGTTAGCGCGCGATAAGTTTTCATAACGTGTTCTATTTGAAGAAGATGAGGAGGCAGGCCTTTACCTCACTCATCTTCTAAATTCTCTTGATAATCCTGATAAAGAAAATCATTATAGGGGAACCGTTGTACGTGCAATTCTTTTACTTTGTTATAAACCACACTCTTGAGTTCTTCCATATTGATTTTCTGACGGGCAGAGATGAATATGCAATTATCATTCAGCTTTGCCATCCACGTTTTCATAAGATCTTCGAGTGTTAGATTTTCTTTGGTTAGGGGGGTAAGGTCGTCTGATGCTTTTTTTACGTATGTGTAAGCATCTATTTTATTAAAAACTAATATGCTTGGTTTGTCTGCTCCACCGATATCTGCCAGTGTTTTTTCAACAACAGCTATTTGCTCTTCAAATCCGGGATGCGAGATATCCACTACATGTAGCAGCAAATCCGCTTCACGTACCTCATCCAAGGTTGATTTAAAAGATTCTACAAGATCAGTGGGTAACTTACGAATAAATCCTACAGTATCCGATAGCAGAAACGGCAGGTTATCGATAATAACCTTGCGTACGGTTGTATCGAGTGTAGCAAAGAGCTTGTTCTCGGCAAATACTTCGCTTTTGGAGAGCAGATTCATTAAGGTTGATTTTCCTACATTGGTATATCCCACCAATGCTACTCTAATCATTCTTCCTCTGTTCTTTCGTTGGGTCGATTTCTGCTTGTCTATTTGCACGAGTTGTTCTTTCAGCAGCGACATACGGTTGAGGATGATACGGCGGTCCATTTCCAGCTGGGTTTCACCCGGTCCACGAAGTCCAACAGAACCGCCACGGGCACCGCCTCCCCCTCCACCTTGCCGTTCAAGGTGCGTCCACAGTCTTTTCAAACGGGGAAGCATATATTGGTATTGTGCCAGTTCCACCTGCGTTTTGGCATGGGCGGTTTGTGCTCGCATGGCAAATATATCAAGAATAAGGGAGGTTCTATCGAGTATTTTTATCTGAAGGTTTGCTTCGATATTACGCAATTGCTTGGGGGATAGTTCATCATCGAATATAACCATCCCTATTTCGTTTTCAGTTATATAGTCTTTTATTTCCTGAAGTTTTCCTTTTCCAACGTAGGTCACGGAGTGTGCCATATCCAGGCGTTGGGTAAATCTTTTAAGTACTTCCGCCCCTGCTGTCTCAGCAAGGAATGCCAGTTCATCGAGGTACTCGTTGGTTTTACGCTCGTCTTGAGCAGTGGTTATCAGGGCAACGAGTACGGCGGTTTCGGTCTGGGCTTCGGAAATTACGAATTCTTTCATATGGTGTTTACGGATTTGGGGACAAATATAGTGATTTTTTGTTTTCTTACAATGAAAACAAAACCCATCTTAGCCTAAAGCCAGATGGGTTTTTTATTATCAGCAATCAATAAGTTTATATTGCTGTGTTATTATTTTCCTCCCAAATTGAGTTCATCGTTATAGTCTGTTTCATTTAGAGGAACATCCCATGTCCATTTTTTAACACCATCCGCAGGTATAGTAATTGCAACAGAAGGGAAAGCATTTCCCCCATTTGCAACTGTTTTACGCACAACCGGGCGATTCCAACGTTTGTAATCACTCCATGCACTTCCTTCGCCCCAAAGCTCAACCTCACGATAGTCCATAATTTCATTCCAAAGATCTGTTCCTGTTTTTGTAGCAGTATAACCAGGATTTCGTCCGGAAGTTGCGTTCAATTCTACCAGTGCTGCTTGTGCGGCACCGATCTGATTAAGAAAATAGTTTGCTTCGGCTTCTATTAATACCATTTCGGAAGAACGGATAAATGGCAAGTAAGATACACCCGGAGTATCAAAAACATAGAATTTCAATTGTGCGCCGAGATAATAATAACCGGCTTGATAGGGAGCATCTAATCCGGAAGCCGCTACTCCTCTTATATAAGCAGTGGCCTCATTTATTAAATTATTATCCCAGAAAATAGCATAATCAGGATCTAACACATCCGGATCATTCCAATTGTAACCCGGGAACTTATCTTCGGTTAAAAATATTGCCTTACGCGCATCGTTATCGGGGATACGATTAATAAGTTCGCGACCTATAGAACCTGCACCATTTGGTGAGCCAGGATTATTTGCATAATAACCATTACAAGCATATTGGGTTCCATAACTCCAATACCAGTTGTTTTCTTGCGCACTACCGAAACTGCCAAATAGCCATTCGCTTGTAGGATTACAAAAACCTGCATGATAATCAGCCACACTCATCAACGGATATCCTTCTCGGGCTAACTTAGCTTCTGAAAGGGCTTTGCCATAATCTTGTTTTGTTAACGCAGCTCTAGCATAAATAGCATGGGCTACATTAATATTCGGAATCCAAACATTTCCTTCTTTGCGATCCATACCACTCGATGTAAAAAGCGTAATCGCATCATCCAGATCTTTATAAATCTGTGTAAAAGTTTCGGCTAATGTTGAATAAGGCAAACCACCTATTGAATCATCAATTCGGAGAACAAGACCTTGCGATGCACCATTATTGGAGTCTTGCCAACGCCAGCAATAGTAATGCACCAATTTTTCGAAAGCATACGCGCGAAAAGTTAACGCCGCGGCCTTGATAAAACTTTTCTCGTTTTCGCTGCCTTCCGCTGCGTCAATATTGGTTATAATAGCATTGGCATTACCAATAATCGTATAGTAATAATACCACGCATAAGCATCATAAATACTATTTGTACGGTCGTGATACACCTGATTTAAAATACTTGCCCATCCATTTGCATAATAATTATAGTTATAATTTTCACTTGGATAACTTTCATATTGAATCATAATATTATTCTCCCCAGCAAATCCTCCTCCAAAGTAAGATTGTTGAGTAGTCATAATTTTTGCGATTCCATTTAATGCTTTTGTAGCATTAGCGGTTGTGGAAAACGTATCATCTGTTCCAACTGAATTAGTAGGAGCCGTGTCAAGGTAGTCACTGCTACAAGAGGAAGCAAAGAATGACATACCTACAACAAAAATGCCTATAAATAATATATTAATATATTTTTTCATATTCTTCATCTTTTAAATATTCTATTCTTTAGAATTTAACTACAAGGCCCAAATTGTAAACCCGAGCCGTTACGTATGTATCATCCGAACCACCACTAAATGAGTATTGAGGATTCATTCCCTTGCGTGAAGTTAATGTGAAAAGATTCTCAATACCGGCGTTAATTGTTAATCCACCAATATCCAAACGGCTTATCCATTTTTTAGGTAAACTATAGGATAAATTTAGATTTTTGAAGACCAAGTAAGAAGAATTGGCCAGCCAACGATCACTTACAGCGTTATTATCTGTACTACGATTGAAATCCAGTGCCGGTATGCCATCAGGGTCAATTCTATCTTTAGATGTTTCAGTCATCCCTTCGGGTATTCCGTACCACGATTTTAACGCGTCTTTATGCAAGGCGCTTCCTGAAGACATGGCTGCTGTGCTCATTAACGACTGATAACTAGCATCAAATACTTTACCCCCCAAAGAATAGGTAAACAACACGTTCGCACTAAAATCTTTCCATGAAAGAGTAGAGTTTAAAGAACCATATACTGTAGGTAGTGCAGATCCGGCCCATTCTCGTTTAGAATAGGAGGTTATGCCGGTATAGTCCTTTCCATTAATCGTAATGAGAGCACCATCGGTTCCAGACTGAGCCGCAGCTTCTCTCTGTTCGGGATCTAGTGTGTATAGAGACCGTCCGGTCATTTGATCAACCCCAACAAAATGATAGGTATAGAACTCATAAATGGAATGACCTTCTGAATAATTTTGTGTACCGTGCAAGATATCTTTTCCATCGGGCAATTTAATCACTTTGTTTTTCAGGAAAGTTGCATCTACTCCAACATTCCAATGCCAATCACGCGTTTTTGCAACATCTACATCTAAAGCGATTTCAAATCCCCTATTTGAAACTGTTCCGATATTCTTATATTGTGTAGGGCTCATTGTTGTATCAATCCAAGGATAAGAACCGGCAGAAAGCGGAAGACGAACTTCGAACAATAAATCTTTTGAACGTTTGTCGAAATACCCTATCTGAAAGTTAAGACGATCGAACAACCGACCCTCCATGGCTAAATCTACTGTTTGGGTTGTTTCCCATTTTATATCAGGCGCAGCCAATGATTTTTTTACCAACGCAGCATCTCCTCCATTTTTATCGATTTGATACAGTGCCATATAACCGTAGAAATTTACACCTGCATCGTTTCCTACTTCACCATAAGAGGCACGTAATTTCAAATTATCAATCCAGTTTACCTCCTGTAGAAACATTTCACGTTTAAGATTCCAACTGGCTCCTACCGAGAAGAAATTTCCCCAACGATTGTCCGGATGAAAGCGAGAAGATCCATCGCGACGGAAAGATGCTTCTGCAAAATAACGTTCATCGTAATTGTAACGTACCCGGGCTAAATAAGATTCTGTTCTATATTTATCATCGTAACCTTCGAAATAAGAATTAGTCAGGAAATTACCCATAGTCAGGTTGTTTTCAACAGCCATACCGGTATTCATTCCGGTTGTGTATTTACGTTCCCAACTGTAGTTTTCATGGCCTAGCATTACATCTATATTATGCACATCTTTAAATACACGATTCCAGTTAATTAATTGCTGCATAGTATAATTTGTGTATTGATAAGCTGTACTTGTTAAACGGCCATTATTTGTTGCTCCATCACCAATTTCGGGGTTATCGTATGTCTTGTCATTAGAAGTACTGTTATTCAAGTCGCCCTTTACTGTTACAGAAAAGTCGTAAGGCAATGTAATTGTAGCGAAAGCCTGTCCTCCCAACACATTACGACGACTCTCTTGCATATTATTACGTAATTCGTAAGCAATATTACGATTATTTAAATAAGGCGAATTTACATCATATTGTTTATTACCAAATTCATCTAAATCATAAGACCCATCGGCCTTGTGAATATACAAAGGATAAACCGGTGCCATGTAACGGGTTATATAAAAAGGATTTGCATAAAGATTTCCTGTAGCATTGCCATTAAAATCTCTTTTGGTAGACGACCCGCTTATATTTACACCGGCTTTAAACCATTTGTTAGGAGTATATGTTGAATTAACTCTACCGGAAAAACGCTCATAACCCGAAGCAATAACGTACCCTTTTTCATTGAGATACCCTACTGAAGAATAAACGCTTAAATTATCTTTTGAAATATTACCGGATAAGTTGTATTCTTGACGATATCCATTACGTTCGATAGCTTTCTGCCAATCAAGGTCATCATAACCCGATAATCTTTTTGCTGTGAGATTTCCGTGCGCATCAAACAAAGCATCATCTGAGCCATCATATATATTACGCCGCGCATAACCTTTTATTACATTTTCTGTAGCATAAGTAGCAGCGGCTGCTTCGTCCAGATTTAAAGCACTCGACATTGCATAGTTTCTCATCGCTTTCCAGGAAGCTTCCATCCATTGATCGGCACCCAGACGTTCATATTCAGAAATACCGCGGTTATAAATACCTTGGTTTATTTGCAGGGTAATAGTGGGTTTATCGGAACCCCGACCGCTTTTGGTTGTAATTAATACAACTCCATTAGCTGCTCGATTACCATATAATGCGGAAGAAGCAGCGTCTTTCAATATAGACATACTTTCTATATCGTTAGAGTTTAATTCTGCAATATTTCCATCAAAGGGAACACCGTCTACTACATATAAAGGCTCCGAAGCGCCGGAAACAAGTGTTCCAAAACCACGAATACGAATGGAAGGTGCCTTACCCGGTTCTCCATAAGTGTTGTTTACTTGCACCCCAGGAGCAGAACCTTCAAGAGCGCCTGTTACACTGGTGGTTAAACGTTTTTCTATTTTTTTGGAATCCACTACTGAAATAGAACCTGTTAGGGATTCCTTTTTTGCTGTTCCATAAGCAATAACAACAACCTCATCCAATAATTCCGCATCCGATTTTAACACAACTCTTACATTAGGCCTTATCGCTATATCCTGCATAATCATTCCAATATACGAAACCTGCAAAGTTTTTGCAGAACTTGGTACATTGGAAATGGAAA